>DASXJI010000239.1:0-2809 GCA_036497495.1 Mycobacterium sp. | reverse complement strand
TGGCCGCCGTCGGCCGGACCGGTGCCGCGATGGCCCGGGGCGGCATGTATGACCAGCTGGCCGGCGGGTTCGCCCGCTACAGTGTCGACAATGCCTGGGTGGTACCGCATTTCGAGAAGATGCTGTACGACAATGCGTTGCTGTTGCGGGCCTACGCGCACTGGGCCAGGCGAACCGGCGAGCCATTGGCGCGTCGTGTTACCCATGAGACCGCGAGGTTCCTGCTCGACGATTTACGCGACCGCGACATGTTCACCTCGTCGCTGGACGCCGATGCCGACGGCCGCGAGGGTTCGACCTACGTCTGGACGCCCGCGCAACTGACGGAGATACTCGGCGACGACGACGGACATTGGGCCGCTTCGGTTTTTGGGGTAACCGGGGCCGGCACCTTCGAAGCCGGCGCCTCGGTGCTGCAGTTGCGTGGCGATCCCGACGACCAGGCTCGCTTCGACCGCGTCCGCATCGCGTTGCTGGCGGCCCGGCTGACCCGGCCTCAACCGGGCCGCGACGACAAGGTCGTCACCGCCTGGAACGGGCTAGCGATCACCGCGCTGGCTGAAGCCAGTGTGGCGCTGAATGCACCCGACTTAGCTGACGCCGCAGCCGATTGCGCGACAGCACTGCTGGCACTGCATAAAGTGGACGGCCGGCTACGCCGGGCCAGCCTGGGCGGACGTGTCGGGGAGAGCGCCGCGATCCTGGAAGACCACGCGATGCTGGCCACCGGTCTGCTCGCGCTGTACCAGCTGACCACCGAGGCGGCCTGGCTGACCGCTGCCACCGATCTGCTGGATATTGCGTTGGCGCACTTCGCCGACCAGGAGAACCTGGGCCGTTGGTTCGACAGCGCCGACGATGGCGAGCGGCTGTTACTGCGGCCCGCCGATCCCTACGACGGCGCGACGCCGTCGGGCGCATCCGCGATCGCCGAGGCGCTGCTGACCGCCGCGCACCTGACCGGCGGCGGGCAGGCCGACCGCTACCGGCAGGCGGCAACCGATGCGCTGCAGGCGCATTCGCTGCTACTGGCCCGCGCGCCGCGCTCGGCAGGCCATTGGCTGGCCGTCGCCGAAGCGGCCGTTCGTGGGCCGTTGCAGATCGCGGTGGCCTGCGGCGGGCCGGGTTCGCAGCTGCTGGCCGATGCCCGACGGATCGCGCCCGGCGGCGCGATCGTTGTCGGCGGCGAGGTGGACTCGTCGGAGCTGCTCGTCGGCCGCGGCCGCGTCGCCGGTGCCGACGCGGCCTACCTGTGCCGCGGTCGGGTCTGCGACCTGCCGGTCACCAGCGCCGCGGAATTGGAATCTGCACTCGCCCGGTGACGATGCCTGCTACGAGGCCCGGCGCGGTAGCCTGCCTCCCATGTCGAGTGCAGAACACATCGCCGAGACCGTCAACCGCTACATCAGCCTGATCGCCAAGGGCACCGCGGATGATCTGGTCGAGTTATATGCCGACGACGCCACCGTCGAGGATCCGGTCGGCGGCGAGGTGCACATCGGCCGGCAGGCGATCCACGGCTTCTACTCCGCGGTGGAAAACGTGCAGCGGGAATGCGAGCTGGTGACGTTGCGGGTGGCCGGTAACGAGGCGGCTTTCCACTTCAAGTTGACCGTCTCCGCCGGCGATACCCGGCTGGTCATCGAGCCGATCGACGTGATGGTGTTCGACGCCGACGGCAAGGTCGCCGCGATGAAGGCCTACTGGTCACCCGAGAACGCCAGGCAGATATAGCGCGAAACGATGCGGGCCGTGGAGCGGCCTGAGGAGGAGGCGCGCAATCGGCTCGAGCGCGCCGCCGTCAGAAGACCGCGAACCAGATCGCGATGTAGTGGCAGATCGCGGCCACCGCGGTACAGGCGTGAAAGAACTCGTGGTAGCCGAACGTGCGCGGCCATGGGTCGGGCCAGTGCAGCGCGTACATGATCCCGCCGATGCTGTACAGCGCGCCGCCGACCGCCAGCAGCACCATCGCGGCCACGCCGGCGTTGTGCAGGATCATCGCGATGTAGAACGCCGAGACCCAGCCGAGGACCAGATACAGCGGAACACCGACCCAGCGCGGCGCGGTGGGCCAGCACATCTTGAGCAACACCCCGGCCAGCGCGCCGCCCCAGACAATCCAGAGCACCAGCGCGCCAGCGTCGTGCGGCATCGCCAGCATCGCGAATGGCGTGTAGGTGCCGGCGATCAGCACGAAGATCATCGAGTGGTCGAGCCGCTTCATCCAGGTGCGGACCTGCACTGATTTCCAGGTGACCCGGTGATAGACCGCGCTGGTGGTGAACATCCCCACCACCGAGCCGGTATAGATGAACGTCGCCATACCCGCCTTGAGCCCCGCCAACGGCCAGGACACCGAGATCAGCGAGGCACCGGCGATGACCGCGACGACGGCCGACACCAGATGAATCCAGCCCCGCGCCCGCGGCTTGACCAGTGCCTGGGCAGTGTCCTTCATGCCCTCGACAATGTGCTCGGCGAGGTCTCCGACGGTGTGGGACGTCTCGTCCGTGCCGGCCTGGGTGGCCGCTTCGGTCTCCCGAATCAATACGCCTCCATGAGTTGCGGCAGGAAAGCCATTGAGCAACCAGACCCACAGTAATCTGGATCGCTGTGGAGATCATTCCGCCGCGCGTCAAGGAACCGTTATATCGGCTCTACGAACTGCGGCTGCGGCAAGGACTGGCCGCATCGAAATCCGCACTGCCGCGTCACATCGCCGTGCTGTGCGACGGCAACCGACGCTGGGCACGCGACGCCGGCTACGACGACGTCAGCTACGGGTACCGAATGGGCGCGGTCAAGA
>DASXJI010000238.1:0-10538 GCA_036497495.1 Mycobacterium sp. | reverse complement strand
AACGCTGGCATCTGCTGGCCACCACCTGGCTCGACCTGGCGGCCAGGCCAGCGCTGATCGGGAGTCGCGGCCCCGACAGCAAACCCTATGCAGCGCTGTCGGATTCGCTCTACTCGACAGCCGCCCCGCTGGACCGCCGTCTTTTGCTCGACATGCTGGCCCAGCTGCCGCCCGGCGCCGGGGTGAACAAGAACACCGCGTCGGCCGCGTTGATCTGGCGGCGGCCGCGGTGGTCCAAGCGCCTACAGCCCGGGCCGGTCGCTGACCTACTGGAGGAAGCGCAAACGCTCGGACTCGTGGGCCGCGGCGCGATCAGCACGCCGGGCCGGGCCTTCATCGACGGCGCGGACGATGGGGATGCGATCGCCGCCATGGCCCGCGTACTGCCCCCGCCGATCGATCACTTTCTGGTGCAGGCCGACTTGACCGTCGTCGTGCCCGGTCCGCTGCAGCGCCATCTAGCCGAGGAACTCTCAGCGGTGGCCACCGTTGAGTCCGCGGGCACGGCAATGGTGTACCGCGTCAGCGAACAGTCGATCCGGCATGCCCTCGATGTTGGCAAGACCGCCGACGAATTGCACAACCTGTTCCGCGCGAACTCTAAAACGCCTGTGCCGCAAGGGTTGACATACCTGATCGACGATGTCGCACGGCGGCACGGGCAGCTGCGGATCGGGATGGCCGCATCATTCGTGCGCTGCGAAGATCCGACGCTGCTCGCCCAGGCGGTGGCCAGCGGCGAACATCTCGGCCTGCGGGCACTGGCACCGACCGTGGCGATCTCGCAGGCGCCGATCAGCGAAGTGCTCGCGACTCTGCAGGACGCCGGATTCGCTCCGGCCGCCGAGGACTCCACCGGCACCATCGTCGACATCCGGGCCCGTGGAGCGCGGGTTCCCACGCCGCAGCGCCACCGCCCACACCGGCCGACGCCGCGCCCGAGCAACGAAACCCTCGGCGCGGTTGTCGCAGTGCTGCGCAAAGTGACCGCGGCGCCGTTCGGCAGCGTCCGCATCGACCCGGCGGTAGCCATGTCGCTGCTACAGCGAGCCGCTCGGCAGGACGAGACAGTCCTGATCAACTACGTCGACGCCGCCGGGGTGGCCACGCAGCGGGTGGTATCGCCGATCACGGTGGCGGGCGGTCAGCTGGTGGCGTTCGATTCTGCCTCCAGCCGGGCCCGCGAGTTCGCCATCCACCGCATCACCTCGGTCGTACCGGCCGACGACGAGGACCGGCGTTAGCTGTCGGCGGCTTACGGATAATGGAGATATGCCGCCGGCGACTATGCAGAACGAAGTGATGGGAAGGAGCGGCGCCAGTGCCTGACGGACCGTTGATCGTGCAGTCCGATAAAACGGTACTGCTCGAAATCGACCACGAGCTCGCCGGTGCGGCACGCGCCGCGATCGCACCGTTCGCGGAGCTGGAACGTGCTCCCGAACACGTGCACACCTACCGGATCACGCCCCTGGCGCTGTGGAATGCGCGCGCCGCGGGCCACGACGCCGAGCAGGTCGTCGACGCCCTGGTCAGCTTTTCCCGCTACGCGGTTCCGCAGCCATTACTGGTCGACATCGTCGACACGATGGCCCGCTACGGTCGGCTGCAGCTGGTGAAAAGCCCGGTCCACGGACTGCTCCTGGTGAGCCTGGACCGTGCGGTGCTCGAAGAAGTGTTGCGCCACAAGAAGATTTCACCGATGCTGGGCGCCCGCCTCGACGATGACACCGTTGTCGTGCATCCCAGCGAACGCGGCCGAGTCAAACAAATGTTGTTGAAAATCGGCTGGCCCGCCGAGGATCTGGCCGGCTACGTCGACGGCGAGGCGCATCCGATCAGCTTGGCGCAGGACGGCTGGCACCTTCGCGACTACCAGGAGATGGCGGCCGACTCGTTCTGGTCGGGCGGCTCGGGCGTGGTGGTCCTGCCGTGTGGCGCCGGCAAGACGCTCGTCGGCGCGGCCGCGATGGCGAAAGCCAGCGCGACGACACTAATTCTGGTGACCAACACCGTCGCGGGGCGTCAGTGGAAACGCGAACTGATCGCCCGAACGTCGTTGACTGAGGACGAGATCGGCGAATACTCGGGCGAACGCAAGGAAGTTCGGCCGGTCACGATCGCGACCTATCAGGTGATTACCCGTCGCACCAAGGGCGAATACCGCCATCTGGAGCTGTTCGACAGCCGCGACTGGGGGCTGATCATCTACGACGAGGTGCACCTGCTGCCGGCGCCGGTGTTCCGGATGACGGCCGATCTGCAGTCTCGGCGACGGCTTGGCTTGACCGCGACGCTGATCCGGGAGGACGGCCGCGAGGGCGACGTGTTTTCGTTGATCGGCCCGAAGCGCTATGACGCGCCGTGGAAAGACATCGAGGCCCAGGGCTGGATCGCTCCGGCGGAGTGCGTCGAGGTGCGGGTCACGATGACCGACAGCGAGCGGATGGCGTACGCCACCGCCGAGCCCGAAGACCGCTACAAGCTGTGCTCAACGGCGCATTCGAAAGTCGCGGTGGTCAAGTCGATTTTGGAACGCCACCCCGACGAGCCGACTCTGGTGATCGGCGCCTACCTGGATCAACTCGAGGAGCTCGGCAACGTGCTGGGCGCCCCGGTGATCCAGGGGTCGACCAAGACGGCCGAACGCGAGGAGCTGTTCGACGCCTTCCGCCGCGGTGAGGTGACCACTCTGGTCGTCTCCAAGGTGGCAAACTTCTCCATCGACTTACCGGAAGCCGCTGTCGCGGTTCAGGTTTCGGGCACATTTGGCTCGCGGCAGGAGGAGGCGCAGCGGCTCGGCCGGTTGCTGCGACCCAAGGCCGACGGTGGCGGCGCGATCTTCTATTCGGTGGTGGCCCGCGACAGCCAGGACGCCGAGTACGCCGCGCACCGGCAGCGTTTCCTCGCCGAGCAGGGCTACGGCTACATCATCCGCGACGCTGATGACCTACTGGGGCCAGCGATTTAACGGGTGCGGCTAGAGCGAAAGGATGGTCGCCGACGCGGTGCCGGGTGCGCCGTACACCTGAGCCAGACCGACGCGTGGATTGCCGGGCACCTGACGCTCGCCAGCCTCGCCACGCAGCTGGCGGACCAGCTCATGCACCTGGCGCAAGCCGGACGCACCGATCGGCTCGCCGTTGGCGATCAGACCGCCGTCGGTGTTGACCGGAATCGAGCCGTGGATCTCGGTGGCGCCGTCGGCGACCAACTTCTCCTGCTCGCCGTCGGCGCATAGGCCGGTCTCGGCCATGTGGATGACCTCGTTGCCGGCGTCGGTGTCTTGCAGCTGGGCGACATCGACATCCTCAGGTCCGATGCCCGCGGTTTCGTAGGCGGCTTTGGCCGCGTAGACGGTAGGCGACACGTCCTCGTCCAACGGGGCGAACGTCGCGTGCACTTCGTAGGCACCATAGGTACGGGTGCGGATCTCGCTGGCGCGCAGGTAGACCGGCTTGTCGGTGTACTTGTGCGCGATATCGCCGCGGCACATGATCACGGCCGCGGCGCCCTCGTCGGGTGCGCAGAACATATACTGCGTTAGCGGATAGTTCAGCACCGTCGAGTTGAGGATCTGATCCTCCGGGATGGCCTTGCGGCGGAACGCATTCGGGTTGATCGCGCCGTTGCGGAAGTTCTTCGCGGCGACCTTGGCCAAAGTGGCCTGGGAGATGTTGTGGTCGTGCAGATACTTATTCGCCTTCATCCCAAAGAACTTGGTGGTGACGAACTGCCCGTTCTCGGCGTACCACTGCGGCAGCGCCAACTTGGCGGGGTCGTCGGTGAACGCGCCGCGCGGGTGCTTGTCCAGCCCGATGGCGATGCCGATGTCGTACTTACCCAACCGGATGGTGTCGGCGGTCTGCTGAATGGCGCTGGCAGCGGTGGCACACGCATTGAACACGTTGGTGAACGTGATACCCGTCAGCCCGACCAACCGGGTCACCGCATCGGGGTTGGACACCTCGTGGCTGCCACCGAAACCGAACTGGATGTCTTTCCAGCCGACCCCGGCATCCTTCAACGCGAACTGGATGGCTTCGGCACCCATCTGCATCGCGGTCTTGTCGAACCTGCCGAATGGGTGAAGGCCCACGCCGATGATGGCTACATCATTGGTCATTTCAGGTTCTCCTTCTGGATAAATGGTGGCGACCCGTCGCGATCGCCACTACACGGGCTGGAACGCGAAGGTGACAATCTCGTTGCCGTCCGCGTCGGTGGTGAACGGGATCATGGTGAGCTCGACCTGCTGCCCGAACTTCAACTTGGCCGGATCGTTTTCGGTCAGCCGGCCCTCGACGCGGATCACGTCACCGAGCTGAACCAGGCCCACCCCGAACGGCACGAAGTCGTCACCGGTCGGGCCGGCGTACGGGGCTCCGGGCGCGAAGCCCTGTGTGGTCCACGCGACCAAGGTTCCGCTGCGCGGCAGCAAGTGCTCTGACATCGACGAACCGCTGCAGCGAGGGCAGAGATCCTGCACCGGGAAGGTAGTGGCAGCGCAGTCGCCGCATTGGCTTCCGATCAACTGCGGGTCGTCATCAGGCCAGGTAGAGATGGTGGGGTCGATTGCCTTCTGCATCGAGAGATCCTCCGTCAGCCGCCACTTCGATAATGCGCTCACCAAACGGTACAACAGCGTTCCGCAAAAGCGGAAACCGCATTCTCATCGGCGTTTGCGGCGCCTGATCCGGAGGGGTTTTCCCTTCACACGGAGTCAAACCCTTCAGCGCGACGACCACGTCTGCCAGCGTCGACGCAATGACCGTCACCGACCCGGCGGCGCCGACAGCCACCAATGTCTGGGGCACCCATCGATGGAGCATTCTGCGGTGGTCGTCGCCGGTGCTGCTCGTCGTGCTGTGGCAACTGTTCAGCGCCACCGGCCTCATTCCCGGCGACGTCCTGCCGGCACCGCAACTGATCTTCGATGCCGGGCTGCAACTGATCCAGAACGGAAAGCTGGTCGAGGCTCTCGAGGTATCCGGTCTGCGCGTCGTCGACGGACTGCTGCTCGGCGGCCTCGTCGGGGTCGCCCTGGGTGTGGCCGTCGGGCTATCGCCGTGGGTTGAGGCCACCGTCGATCCGCCCCTGCAGATGTTGCGCGCGCTGCCGCACCTGGGATTGATTCCGCTGTTCATCCTCTGGTTCGGCATCGGCGAACTGGCCAAAGTGAATCTCGTCGCGCTCGGGGTTGCTTTTCCGCTGTACCTCAATACCTTCTCTGCGATCCGGCAAGTCGACCCCAAACTACTGGAAACCGCTGATGTTCTTGGCTTTTCACTCTGGCAGCGACTGCGCATCATCCTGCTGCCGAGCGCGGCCCCGCAGGTGCTGGTCGGACTCCGGCAGTCGTTGGCCATCGCGTGGTTGACGCTGATCGTTGCAGAGCAGATCAACGCGGACAAGGGCATTGGCTTCTTGATCAACAACGCACGCGACTTCCTGCGGATCGACATCATCATCTTCTGCCTGGCCGTCTATGCGTTGCTGGGCATCGTCACCGACGCCGGCGTCCGAGCCCTGGAACATCGAGCCCTGAGGTACCGCACATGACCGTGACGTCCGAACGGCAGACCACCGTCGTCGGCAAGCTCAGCAACGTCAACAAGTTCTACGGCGGCAAACGCATCCTTGACGGCATCTCCCTGGAGATCCGTGCAGGCGAGATCGTCGCGCTGGTCGGGCGCAGCGGATGTGGCAAGTCGACCGTATTACGGGTGCTCGCAGGGCTTTCCGACGACCACGCCGGCAACCGAGAGGTCAGCGGCGCTCCTGCTGTCGCCTTTCAGGAGCCGCGGCTCTTCCCGTGGCGCGACGTGCTGACCAATGTGTCGTACGGACTCAAGCGCACCGCCTTGTCGCGCGAGGCGGCCCAGGCCCGCAGCGAGCTGGCTCTGGCCGAGATCGGTCTTACCGACCACGCCCAGTCGTGGCCGCTGACATTGTCCGGCGGTCAGGCGCAACGGGTTTCGCTGGCGCGCGCATTGGTGGCAGAGCCTCAGCTGCTGCTGCTCGACGAACCATTCGGCGCGCTGGACGCGCTCACCCGGCTGTCCATGCGCGCTCTGCTGCTGGACCTGTGGCGCGACCACGGATTCGGCGTCCTGCTGGTCACCCATGACGTGGATGAGGCGATCGAACTGGCCGACAGGGTGCTGGTCCTCGAGGAGGGCAAGGTGGCGCACTCCCTCACCATCGAATCGCCACGCCCCACTGCGTCGGAGCGCACCGCCCGGCATGACGAATACCGGTCCGAGCTTCTCGACAAGCTCGGCGTTCGACATTGACAACTAAGCAGCGCTTCGCTTTTCATGTCGGCGCCGTGCTGGTGCTGATCGGCGCCATGACCGGCTGCGTGTCTCGCGAGCTGGGACCGCAACCCATCGAGGTGCCGTCGCCAGTGCCGCCCGCGGAGCTGTCCGGATTGACCCTGCACGTCGGCGACCAGAAAGGCGGCACCGAAGCGCTGCTGCGCGCCGCCCACGCCCTGGACGGCCTGCAGTATCGCGTCGAATTCTCCACGTTCACCTCGGGCCCGCCGCAGATCGAGGCGTTGAACGCGGGCCGCATCGATTTCGCGATCACCGGCAACACACCCCCGGTCTTCGGCGCGGCGGCCAACGCCAAGACCCGGGTCGTTTCCGTGTGGGACGGCGCGGCGTCCGGTGAGCAGATCCTGGTGCGCACCAGTTCACCGATCGCGACGGTCCACGATCTGGCGGACAAGACCATCCTGGTGGCTAAGGGCAGCGCCGCGCACGCCAATGTGCTCGAGCATCTCGCCGACGCCGGGCTCAAGCTGAAAGACGTCAAGCTGGTGTTTCTGCAGCCCGCCGATGCGCTGTCAGCGTTCGCCAACGGACAAGGCGACGCCTGGGTGATCTGGGATCCCTATACGGCGCAAGCCAATCTGACGCTCAAGGTGCGAAGCATCGGGTCGGCCGAAAACGGTTACCAGTTCGGTAGCGCCTCGGTGAAGGCTCTGACCGATCCCCAACGTAACGCCGCGCTGTCCGACTTACTGGTCCGCTACCAACGAGCGGCGCAATGGGCGCGCGACAATCCCGAGCTGTGGGCTCAAAAGTACTCCGCCGCCGTGGGTTTGAACCTCAAGATCTCCGCGCTGGCGCAAAGCAGGCTACGGAGGTTACCGGTTCTGCTAGACGACAAGGTGGTGGCTGCCGAACAACGCCTCGCCGACTTGTTCGCGTCCGCGGACCAAATTCCGGAGGCCCCCGATTTCGTCAAATGGGTCGACCGTAGGTTCAATGGTGTGCTCGGTGGTGAGCAACACGAAGTGACGACCGCGAGGAGATGACGATGACGGTCACGGTGACTCTTGAGCTCCGATTCAAGCCCGACGAGGTCTCTGCAGCGCGCGAACTGATGGGCCGAGTGCTGCAGGATACCCGGGCGTTCGACGGCAATGTCCGCACCGATGTGCTCGTCGACGAGGACGACGAAGCGCACTGGGTCATCTACGAGCTGTGGGAGACGGTCGAGGCCGACGAGGCCTACCGCGCGTTCCGCGCCGGCGAAGGCAAGATCACGCAACTACCCCCGCTGCTGGCCGCGCCCCCGGTCAAGATCCGGTACCACACCAGCGACGTCTAGGCCGGGGCCGGCGAGATCCATTCTTCCGGCCGGCAGGGACTAACACAGCGCCGGTATGACTTCGCTCTCGAACAATTCGATTCCGGAACGGTCGTAGGCGGCCTCGGGAAAATAGCAGATCACGTATCCGCAGCCGAGGTCACGCAACCGCTGCAGCCGCTCGACGACCTGCTCGGGTGTGCCGACGGCCGAGTCCGGGCCGCTGGTTCCGCCAATCATCGCATCGGCAGCCGACTCGGGGACGTGACCGATCAGGCGATCGCGGACCCGCTGCAGCCGTTCTTTGACGCCTTCCTCCGAGGCGTCCACGACAGCGTTGACGTTGACCGAGCGAACGATGGCGCCGAAGTCGGTGCCGACGTCGCGGCAGTGACCGGCAAGGACTTCGGATTTGTGGGTGAAACCGTCGGGTTCACCGGTGAAGTTGGTGTACTGCGCATACTTGGCGGCAATACGCAACGTCTTCTGCTCACCGCCCCCGGCGATCCACAATGGAATACCGTTGTCCTGCAGGGGTTTCGGGCAAACGATCGCGCCGTCTACCTGATAGTGCTTACCGTCGAAGCTGACTTTGCCGTCGCGCCAGGCGTCGCGCATGATCTGGACGCCTTCGTCGAGCCGTCCCAGCCGCACGCCGGCGGACGGAAAGCCGTAACCGTATGCGCGCCATTCGTGTTCGTACCAGCCGCCGCCGATACCCATCTGAATGCGGCCACCGGAGATGATGTCGGCGGTCGCCGCGACCTTGGCGAGGTAGGCAGGATTGCGGTAGCTCATCGCCGTGCACATCTGGCCGAGTTTGACCCGCGACGTGGTTGCCGCGTAGGCCGACATCAGCGACCACGCCTCATGGGTGGCTTCGCTGGTCGGCATCGGCACGGTGTGAAAGTGGTCGTAAACCCACACCGAGTCCCACGCACTGTCGTCGGCGTAGGCAGCGAGGTCGCGCATCACCGCCCAGTGCTCAGCGGGGTCGATGCCGACCAGATCGAGCCGCCAGCCTTGCGGGATGAAGAATCCGAAGCGCATAAGTGGTCAGCCTAGCTGCGGGCCGAAACGGCTTTCCGGTGTGGGCATCTGGAGCAGTCAACTTCGCTACGGATCGCCACCGGAATCCTGAATCTCTGGATGCACACGCCAGACGATGTGGCGACGTCTTATGCGCGACTGACCGCGGCCCACGGTGATCGTTTTCTGCTCGGTATCGGGGTCAGCCACGCTCCCGTTGTCGACTCCCGCGAGCCGGGGCGGTACGCAAGCCATCGGCCGCCACGGCGTCGTTCCTGGACGCCCGGAACCGATTGGCTGAGCGCGTATTTGGCGCTGCCTAACTACGCCAACAATCTGCTGCGCTCCGGCTTCTCGGAAGACGATCTGAAGCAGGTGAGTGATCGCCTCTTCAACGCGATCATCGCGTGGGGCGACGAGGAGACAATCCTGCGTAGGGTCTCCGAGCATCGTTCGGCCGGAGCCGATCACGTCTGCATCCAGGTGCTGCTGAGCGACCCGCAGGGCTATCCACGCGAGCAGTGGCGGCAGATCGCCGCGGCCCTCACGTAACAAGTCACACCCGCCTCTCGAGAAGCCGGCACCCGATGTGCCCGCCTCTCAGCGACAACCGCTCCGGTGTCGTAGCTATGTGCGATGTTTCGCCGATGAATCTTCGAGGCATCGAACTGCGCTACGTGCTCACCATGCACCTGGCCGTGCACGGTCCGGCGACCGTCGCCGAGTTGATCGGTGCCCTTGATCACCACGGCTTTTGGGTGCGAGGGCGACCATCGAAAGCTGTCTCCGACGCATTGCGATGGGAGATCGACCACGGTCGCGTGAACCGACTCGGCCGCGGCCGCTACGGCCCCGCCTACCTTCCGCGTTCGACCGAATACCGGATTCACCAACGCGTGCTGGACCTGCGGACCGCAGTTGTCGCTGAGAGGCGGGCAAAAAGCATGCCACCTCTCATCGGAGACGGCGGTGGCGGATGTGACTAGGCGACTACCGTAGGTCTCATGTCCTCCAAGCACACGCTGTTTCGGATCTTCTACCGGCTGGGCTTCACGCCTTGGGACGGCCATCCGATCGCGAAGAACCTGCAAGACCTGGTCGAAGAGCTGCCCGCAGGCAAAGCCCTCGATCTCGGCTGCGGCACCGGAGACTCATCGATTTACCTGGAGCAGCATGGCTGGAAAGTCACCGGGGTCGACTACGTACCGCAGGCCCTGGATAAGGCCCGAGCCAAAGCGGCTGCGACCAACGCGCCCATCGACTTCGTCCGGGCCGACGTCACGCGGCTGAGCCAGGAAGGTATCGGCGCGGATTTCGGATTGATCGTCGACAACGGCTGCTTGCACAACATGAGCGACGGCGATCGCGACGCCTACGTCCGGGAAGTCAGCGTCGTCGCCGCGCCGGGTGCGCGGCTGTTGATCGTCGCGTTCCTTCCCGGCGGCCGTTTCGGAGTGCGAGGCGTCCAGCCGGCCGAGATGGAGCGACGATTCACCTCCACCTGGACGATGCTGTCCACCGGAAGCGAGCGGGAGTTGGACCAGGAGCAGACGCCGGCGAAATACTACCTCTATGAACGCAAAAACCCCTGAACCACAACGGTTTCAGGGGCTGCTGCGTCGATTGACTAGGTCAGCGAGTCCGGCGGCAGGAAGCGATCGCCATACTTGGCGGCCAGCTCGCGAGCCCGCGCCACGAAGGCTTCCTTGCCGGTGCCGAGCGCACCGGAGTAGCCGACGATGAACTGCGCCGAGCCACCGGTGTACGGCGGGAAGCCGATACCCATGATCGAGCCGATGTTGGCGTCGGCGGTCGATGTGAGCACGCCTTCGTCGAGGCACTTCTGGGTTTCCAGCGCCTCGGCGAACAGCATCCGGTCGACCATGTCCTGCAGCGGCAGCTCAGTC
>DASXJI010000237.1:0-14578 GCA_036497495.1 Mycobacterium sp. | reverse complement strand
GAGGGTTCCGGTGATTTTCATGGATTGATCGTCTGATCCCCCATTTGGCGGCCCCAAACGTACTCAACGGCGTACGGCGAGCCGGTGTCGACATGGTTGTACGGAGCAAGGCTGTTGCCGGTGTCCATGACCAGAGTGGGTGCGGGCCACAGATCACGGGTGATGGTCTGCCAGCAGCCCGGCGCACCGCCCGGCCCACCGTGCGCGTTCACCCGCGGCAGGTTCTCCGGATAGACGTACGGGTTCGGCGCTCCACCAACCAGTCCGGCTAGCCCGAGAAGCCCCTGAGTGGCGATGGTCATGCCGAGCCCGGGCAGCCCCAGAGCCAGCCCCAGTCCGGAGAATATTTCGGTCTCGGACCGCAGCGAATAGCCGTTGGCGCCACCGGCGAACGCGGCGACCTTCGGTTCGCCATCGTGCAAGTTGCGGACGGCGCAGAACAGCTCCGGGCTGTAGGTGTCCAGCAGTTGCGCGGAGGGCACCAGGTCCTTGGCCCCGCGCGCGAGATACGGCCCGCCGCGGTTGAAGATGTCGGCCCCGGTGGCGCCGAATCCGGCGGCGGCCAGCAACGCACGATCCAGGTCCTTCTCCTGCGCGTGAATCGTGTGCGCCGTTGTCGCCCCGTTGTTCAGGAAGTTCAACAGGTCAGGTGCAGCATCGGCGTAGGTGTCACCCAAGGCGGCCAACTGCTGAATGTCGTGACGGATGATCGGCATCCGCGGATTGACTTCGTCGAGCGCGGCACTGCCGTTGATGATCGACTGTCCGAACTTGTCGCCCAACCCGCTCAACGCCTGCGCGGCTGCGCTCAGCGTCAAGTTGACCTTGACTGGGTCCACCTTCTCGGCGATCGAGGTGATCGTCTGGAACAGCGTGTTGATCTCCGTCGTCACCGAGCGGGCGTCGATCACGTTCGATGGTGTAATCCGTTGCGGCAGAGGGTTTTCCGGCGCGGTCATCGACACATACTTCTCACCGAACACCGTGGTGGCCACGATCCGGGCGTCCACGTTGGCCGGGATCAGGTGCAAATACTTGGGATACACGTCCAAGGTGAACTTGACCGCAGGCTTGCCGTCTCGTTGGACCTCGTCGACTTTGTCCACCCGGCCGATCTGCACGCCGTTGTAGGTGACCTTCGAGCCGGGGTCCATCACCAGACCGGCCCGGTCGGACAGCATGGTCAGCTTGGTCTTATCGGTGAAGTCACCCTTGTACTGCAGGAACACCAACCACAGCACGAGCGCAGCGATCAGAAAGACGATGAGACCGGCCACCCGGTAGGGCTGGAACGGAGCTTTGTTGACCTTCCCTCGTGGACTTGTCATCGCGCCTACACCGTGAAGTTGAAGTTCGGATTGACGCCGTAAAGCGCCATTTCGGCCAACAGGATGACGATGGGGTTTGCGACCAACGAGAAGCGCATCGAGCGGCCGACCGCCTCGCCTACGCCGACGGGACCTCCGCTGGCGTTGTAGCCGTAATAGCAGTGCGACAGCATCACCACCGCGGCGATGATGATCACCTCCACAAACGACCAGAACACGTCGTCGGGACGCAGGAAGGTTCGGAAGTAGTGCTCGTAGGTACCGGACGTCTGTCCATACAAGAAGGTCGTGACGATCTGCGGCGAAAGGAACGACAGGATCAGACCGACCGAGTACAGCGGGATGATCACGACGAGTCCGGCCAGCATGCGGGTCGATACCAGGTATGCCGTCGACTTGACGCCCATCACCTCGAGCGCGTCGATCTCCTCGCTGATCCGCATGGCGCCGAGTTCGGCCGTGGCGCCGGCGCCGACGGTGGCCGCCAAGGCGATGCCGGTGACGATGGGCGCGACGAGACGGACGTTGATGAAGGCGGCGACGAACCCGAGCAGCGTCTCGAGTCCGACGTGACCCAGCGATGCCAGACCCTGGATCGCGACCAGCGAGCCCGCCGACATCGTGATGAAACCGATGATCGCGGCGGTACCACCGATCACGGCCATCGCACCGGTGCCCATGCCGACCTCGGCGATCAGCCGCAGGATTTCCTTGCGGTAGCGGGTGAGTGCCCAGACCATGTCGCGGACACCGATGACCGTGAACCAGCCGATCTTGCCCGCCTCGTCGAGCGGTTTGGTCGCGGACTCGCCGTACTTACGGAGCGTGGCCGACGCCCGTGGGAAGCGGCCGCGCAATACCTGAACGGTCGACATGTCAGTGCCCCGTTCCGTATCGCACGCCGATGGTGGTCAGCACCACGTTGACCGCGAACAGCGCGACGATGACGAGCACCACGGTTTCGTTCACGGCGGTGCCCAGTCCTTTGGAGCCACCTTTCACGGTCAGGCCGCGGTAGCAGCCGACCAGTCCTGCGATGAGACCGAAGACCAGGGCCTTGATCGTCGCGATGACGACTTCCGGGAGCCCGGTGAGCTGGGTCAGGGTGGCCAGATAGGCACCGGCTGAGACGTTTTGCATGTAGACGCCGAACACGAAGCCACCGACCAGGCCGACCATACTAACCAGGGCGTTGAGCAACATCCCGACCAGCGCGCAGGCCAGCACCCGCGGCACCACCAGCCGGTGAATGGGGTCGATGCCGAGCACTTCCATCGCGTCGATCTCCTCGCGGATGGTGCGCGCACCGAGGTCTGCACAGATGGCCGTCGACACCGCGCCGGCGATCACCAGCACGGTGTTGAGCGGACCGATCTGGGTGATGACGGCGATGCCGGCGCCCGCACCCGAGAGATCCGCGGCACCGACCTGGATCAGCAGGATGTTGAACGTGAAGATGAAAAGCGCAGTTATCGGGACCGATACGGCCATCGTCGGCAGAATCGCGACCCGCAAGATGAACCAGCACTGCAGGATGAACTCTTTCCACTGAAATGGGAAGCGGAACAACGCTTTTCCGGTCAACACCGACATCCGGAAAAATCCGCCGACCAGAACGAGTGGTGGGCCTAGCTGGTCGCGGACGTAATCAGTGATTCGAGGCTGCGTCGTTGTCACTGGCACCCCTTTCCGCCGCGACCCTGCGCCTTGCGGGGAGCGGCGAAAAGTCTCGCACAACTCCTCCTCGCCCCGTCCCAAGGTGTGTGATCTCCGTCTCCCTACTGGTTGGTAGTAAGGCGGACCACAGGACTGTACCCGATGGGCTCATGGGCTTGCATGGCATCCGCGTTATTAGCCTTTCGTCAATTTGACCTGCGGGTTTTTCGTTATGTCAGGTTCATCCGTTCTGCCCTGGATCCGTTGACGCTGAGGCGCTTTGAGGCCCCGCCGAAGCCCCATAACGCGTTCGCAATTCGGTCTTCAGCACCTTGCCCGAGGGGTTGCGCGGCAGTGCGTCGACGATCTCCAGGCCCTTGGGGTGCTTGTAGCGCGCGAGCCGCTCGCCGAGGAATTGATCCAGGTCCTCAATGCGCAAGGCGCTTTGCGTGACAGCCGCGACCGCAATCGGCACTTCACCCCACTTTTCATGTGGACGTCCGATCACCGCGACTTCGACGATCTCCGGGTGACTGGCGAGGACGTTCTCCACTTCCGCGCAGTAGATGTTCTCACCGCCGGAGATGATCATGTCCTTCTTTCGATCGACCACCCACACGTAGCCTTCGTCATCCATCCGGACCAGGTCACCGGAATGGAACCAGCCGCCGGCGAACGCCTCTGCGGTCGCTTCCGGGTTGTTCCAGTAGCCGCTCATCAATGTGGGTGCGCGATAGACGATTTCACCGACCTCCCCGACGGGCACGTCGTTCATCTGTTCGTCGACCACGCGAGCCGCCACGGTCGGGATCACCTTGCCGACCGAACCGAGCTTTCTGATCGCGTCCTCGCCGAGCAGCGTGCAAGTCACCGGCGACATTTCGGTTTGACCGAAGGCGGCCAATATCTGCGACCCGGGAAAGGTTTCCGACATCTGTCGTAGCAGGGTATCGGACGCCGGCGCGGCACCCCAAGAGATCACCCGCAGCCTCACATCGCGCGGATTGGCTTGCTGCGCACTACATACCGCCTGCCATTGAGCGGGGACCAGGAAGATCCCGGTGACCTTCTCGGCGGCCAGGACGTCGAGCAGGTGTCCGGGGTCGAATGCCCCCAACGGATGAATCACCGTGGGGAGCCCCATCAAAAGTCCGGTCAATAGGTTGCCGATTCCGGCTATATGGAAGAACGGGACACCGATGAAGCCGACGTCGTTGGCGGCGACGCCATGGGTATAGAGGTTGGCCATCGTCTGACCGGTCAGGTTCGTGTGGGTCAGCACCGCACCCTTGGGCCGGCCCGTGGTACCGGAGGTGTACATGATCAGCGCCGGTGATTCGTTGGGCACATCGGCGGCCCGGGCCGGGTCGCCCGGCTCGTTCACCAGATCCTCGTAGGCCAGCAGGCCGTCCCCACCGGAGTCACCGGCGACCACAATGCTGCTCAGCATGGAAGTGAGGTCTTGGACGCCGGCGCCAACGGGAGCCAAAACTGATTCGGTGATCATCACCCGTGCCTCGCAGTCCTCGACCAGGAAGGCGATCTCGGGTGGGGTCAGCCGGAAGTTGATCGGAACCGCGATGGCCCCGATCATGTTCGCCGCCAGCACCGACTCGACGAACTCGGTTCGGTTCAGCATCAAGACCATCACCCGGTCCCCCGGGCCGACCCCTCGGCGGCCCAGGGCTCCGGCCAGTGCCGCGACCCGGTCGCGAAGGTCGGCCCAGGTGACGGTGTTGCCCAGAAATCTCAGCGCAGCGGCGCCCGGCTGCATGTGTGCGTGCCGTTCGAGTTGATTGACCCAGTTCTGTCGGCGCGCCAAATACGGCTGCTCTAAAAAGGCTCCGTCGGCCTCCGTCCGTCGAGCTTCGTGGCCGGTCAACTGCGCGGTCAACTGGTCGCTCCCCTTCTCGTTGCTAAGCCCTCTGCTTAAGTTGATATTTGATAAAACTTGGTGTTGTCTGGGTCACACTATGGTCTGGGCGTCACGAAGACAACCCCGGTGACCGCGCTCAGCGAACCGGCGGCAGGTCGGCCTTCCGCGCAGCGGGAGGCCCGTCTTCCGTTGCGCCGAGCGCAGTTGTCCGACGAGGTCGCAGGCCACCTGCGGGCCGCGATCATGTCGGGCGTATTGCGGCCCGGTACGTTCATCCGGCTCGACGAGACGGCGGCCAAACTCGGCGTCAGCGCGACTCCGGTGCGCGAAGCGCTGTTGAAACTGCGGGGCGAGGGGATGGTGCAGCTCGAGCCGCACCGCGGCCACGTCGTGTTGCCGCTGAGCCGCCAGGACGTCGAGGACATCTTCTGGGTGCAGGCGACCATCGCCACGGAGCTCGCCGCGTCTGCGGCCCAGCGCATCACCGACGGCGAGATCGAGGATCTCGACCACCTCACTGATGTGCTGACCACCGCCGTCGCCGCTAACGATGTAGAAGCGATCGCGACGACGGAGTTCGCGTTTCACCGGGCCTTCAACCACGCCACGGGGCGGATCAAGCTGGCGTGGTTCCTGCTGCACGTGGCTCGCTACACGCCGTTGATGGTGTACGCGGCCGACCCGGACTGGGGTGCTTCCGCCGTGCAGAACCACCGCGAGGTGGTTGCGGCATTGCGCCGCCGGGACACCGCCGCCGTCGTCGAGCACACCGGGAGGCAATTCACCGACGGAGCGCGCCGGCTCACGGAACGGCTGCAAAGCAGCGGAATCTGGGACTAGTTAGCTAGACGCCGCCAGGTCCTCAGCGCGCTTCTTGAGGTTCTCGGCGAGGTAGTCCAACACGTTGCCGGCCAACTGCTTCACCATCGGTGCGGGTATCGGCAACGAGGGCTCGACGTCCAAGTCCACGGTCAGCAATGCTGACGAGCCGGTGTCCACCACGCTGAACAGCTGCTCCTGCTTTTTGAACAGGTTGCCCTGCTGCAGCACGGTCTGAATCTGAGTCGGGCTCGGGTAGTAGACGGCCTGGATCAAACTGTCCTCGATGGCCTCGTATTTGGCATCGAGACGCAGCTGGCTCGGGCGCCCGTCGTCATAGCGGGCCAGCACCCACAGGCCCTGAACTCCGTCGTTCCACTCCGGGTACGACTCGAAGTCGGCAACGATGGCCAGGATCGTATCGGCGTTGGCGGCGACCTCAACGGTCTTGCTGACAAAAGGCATTGGCCGAGCATAACGAGAACGCTGCGACCGCTAACTCACGCAGGCCGTCGACAGCAGCGCGCGGATGTCGTCGGGGATGGCGGTGGGCCGGCGGGTGGCCTTGTCGATGTATACGTGCACCCAGTGGCCGACCGCGGCGATGCCCTGCGGCTCGGCATCTTCTTCAGCAGCCGGACCCCCGAGTCCCCGGAATACGCCGAGTCGATACGTCACGCTGCTGTTGCCGAGCCGGGTCACGGCCACCCCGACGACAAGCCGTTCCGGGAAGTGCAGTTCGGAGAAGTAGCGGCAGCCCGATTCGGCGACGATCCCCTGCGCCGACGCCGTCACCGGGTCGAGCGTGACGTTGGTCTGGATCCAGCCGTTGATGGCGGTGTCGAAAAGCTGGTAGTACACAGCGTTGTTCAGGTGGCCGAACATGTCGTTGTCGGCCCATCGAGTCAGCACCGGCCAATGCACCGGGAAGTCGCGACTGGTGAACCCGTCGGGTGCGGGCGGCACCGCAGGAAACGGAGGCATGGTTGTATTCGACCATGCTTGAAATCCGTGGCGCCGTACTGGAGCGGATCGGATCGCCTCGGCCGTTCGCGACGTCGCGGCCCATCACCATCGCCGACCTCGCGCTGGCTCCGCCCGGCGCCGAAGAGTTATTGGTGCGCATCGAGGCCGCAGGCGTCTGCCATTCCGATTTGTCTGTAGTGGACGGCAACCGGGTGCGGCCGACGCCGATGCTGCTCGGACACGAGGCGGCCGGAATCATCGAGCGGGTCGGCGACGGCGTCAACGACGTGTCCGTCGGCCAGCGGGTGGTGATGACATTCCTGCCGCGTTGCGGTCACTGCGCGGCGTGCGTGACCGACGGCCTGACTCCGTGTGAGCCGGGCAGCGCGGCCAACAATGCCGGCACGCTGCTGGGCGGCGGGATGCGGCTCAGTCGCGGTGGTGACGACAAGGTCTTTCACCACTTGGGCGTATCAGGTTTCGCGACGCACGCGGTGGTCAACCGGGCCAGCGTCGTGCCGGTTGATCGTGACGTTCCCCCGCCGGTCGCCGCACTGCTCGGTTGCGCGATGCTGACCGGCGGCGGCGCAGTGCTCAACGTCGGCAAGCCGCGGCCCGGGCAGACGGTGGCCGTCGTCGGCCTCGGTGGTGTCGGCATGGCCGCCGTGATGACCGCACTGTCGTATGCCGGCGTGCACGTGGTCGGTGTCGACCAGCTTCCCGAAAAGCTCACCGGCGCGCGCACTCTCGGAGCGCACGAGGCCTACACCCCGCAGGAGGCCACCGCCGCCGGCGTCAAGGCCGCCGTTGTCGTCGAGGCGGCCGGCCACCCCGCCGCGCTGGAGACGGCCATCGCGCTCACCGCCGCCGGGGGCCGCACCATCACTGTCGGCCTGCCGCGGCCGGACGCCCGGATCAGCGTGTCCCCGTTGGGCTTTGTCGCCGAAGGGCGTTCGCTGATCGGCAGCTACCTCGGGTCGGCGGTGCCCGACCGCGACATCCCGCAGTTCGTCGAGCTGTGGCGCTCGGGCCGGCTGCCGGTGGAGTCGCTGGTCTCCTCGAGGATCACCCTCGACGATGTCAACACCGCGATGGACAACCTGGCCGACGGCACCGCAGTCCGTCAGCTGATCTCATTCGAGAACGTCTGAGCCGCGGCACTTGTCACAGGGGCATCATTAGCCTCCACGGCCCGGGGCTTACGATGTGCCCACCTCACAGCGACAACTCCCCGCGTGCCTACAGTGTCGCTGCGAGACGGGCACATTGGGTACCAACTCAACCCGGTGATTCATCTGACAGATGTGTGTGATCCGCAGCGCTCACGCTCCGTAGAACGTTCGCCGCAGCGCGCGACCCTGCAAGGCGAACAACTGCTCGGCAACTTCCCAATCGGGCAACAGCGAGTCGAACCCGTGACAGGTGCCGGCGAACACGTGCAGCTCGGTGGCGATTCCGGCCCGCAGCAACCGCAGCGCATAGTCGAGCGCCTCGTCGCGCAGCGGATCGATGTCCGAGCAGGTGATGAATGCCGTTGGCAAGTCATGTAATTGATCACGTCGAGCCGGCACGGAATCCGACGACGGCGACGTCGACCCCAGGTAGTGTCGCCACATCAGCTCTGCGGCCGGACCGTCGAACGCGGGCGTCGCCTCGAACTCTGTCTTCGATCCGGTGACCCGATCGTCGAGCACCGGCTGGTGCAGCATTTGAAACATCACCGCGGGCAGCAACCCGTCGGCGGACCGTTGCGCAAGGCACGCCGCCAGCGCGCCGCCGGCGCTGCTTCCCGCCACTGCGATGCGCGATGCGTCGACGCCGAGTTCGCCGGCGTTGACGCTCACCCAATTCAGCACCGCGGCCGCATCGTCAACCGCGGCCGGGTAAGGATTTTCGGGCGCCAACCGGTAGTCCACCGACACGACCGCACATTGCCCGCGCCGGGCCAGTTCGACACACTGCCGGTGGTCGGTGTCCAGGTTGCCGAGCACGAATGCGCCTGCGTGGCAATAGACGGCGACGGGTGCTGGCGGCGGGGCACCGCGATAGATGCGCACCCGCACACCGGACACGAACTCGTCATTGATCGAAACGCCGGTGGCCTCGATGTCCGCGATTCCGGCGCGACGACTTTCATCTAGCCCCGCCCGGACCGGGCCTACCGACGACAGGTCGGTGCGGGTCGTCGCGACCGCACGCAGCACGGGGTCGAGCCGCTCGTCTATCACCCGGGCACCGGTATACCGACCCTCATTGGATTTTCAGGCACTGGCCGCCGTCGATGACGAGCTCCGAACCGGTGATGAACGACGCCTGGCCCGATACCAGGAAGGCGATCGCATCGGCCACCTCGGACGGCTGCCCGATCCGGCCGGACACCGATGTGGCCGTCAGGCGCGCCTGCGTCTCCGCATCGAGCATCGGCGTCGCGATCGGACCGGGAAACACCGCGTTGACCCGGATACCCGCCGGCGCGAGTTCGGCGGCGGCGGCCTGGGTCAGCCCGCGCAGCGCCCACTTGGCCGAGCCGTAGGCGGTGTGGTTCGGAAACGGCCGGATCGCTCCGGTGCTGCAGGTGTTGACGATCGCCGCGCCGTCGGCGGCCCGCAGCTGCTCCAGCGAGGTGCGGATGCCCAGAAATGCGCCTAAACAGTTGACCCGCCAAGCTGTTTCGAATCCGTCGATGGACTCCTCGGAAATGGACGCGCGGTGCAGCAGCCCCGCGTTATTGATCAGGGTGGTGAGCGATCCGAACCGGTCGAGCGTGGTCGCCACCGCCTGCTGCCACTCCCACTCCGCTGTCACATCCAGCGGGATCCCGATCACCGCGTCATCGCCCAAGTCGTCGACCGCGGCGCGCAGCCCGGCGGCGTTGATGTCGCAGGCCGCCACGAAAAACCCGTCGGCGCGCAGTCGTTGTGTGATAGCCCAGCCCTGCCCGCGGGCGGCCCCGGTGACCAGCGCGACGCGTTGACTCACCGGTCGTCCCTGGCTTCGCTGAGGCTCGCGGCGGCCCCGCGCCGTAGGGCCTGGGATTCCGATTCCAAGGTGAGCATCTGAAAACCCATTCGCGCCATGGCATGTCCGGCATTGGCATTTCCAGCATGGATCGCGGCCACCAGTCCGGCAGCCGATGCCGCGCTGTGGATGCCGGCGATGGCCTCGCGCACCCCGGGGTCGGTGGTGGCCTTGGTGGCGTCGACGCCCATCGAGATCGCCAGGTCCGCCGGCCCGACATACACACCGGCAAGCCCAGGGACGTAGCATATTTGGTCGATACCGGCGAGGGCTGCGGCGGTTTCGATCATCGCGAACACGCTCACCCGTGATTCCAGCCTAATGGTGTCGGGACCCAGGCTGGCCCGCAATGGCCCGAAGCTTCGCGAACCGGCCGGCGGGTAGCGGGTGGCCGCGACCGCCGCGGCCGCCTGCTCGGCCGATTCGATCATCGCGACGATGATGGCGTCGGCGCCGGCGTCGAGAACCCGCCCGATCGGTGCCGCGTCGGCGTTGGGCAGCCGCACCGCGGTGGCGATCGGCACGTGTTCGAGTCGGCGCAGCATGCTCGCGATGTCGGCGTCGTCGATGTAACCGTGCTGGGCGTCGAAGCCGACGTAGTCGTAGCCCGCTCTGGCGAATTCCTCGGGCCCGATCGCAGTGGGCCCGGTGATCCAGCCACCCCAGATCGGACCGCCCCGGCTAAGTGCCTGCTGCAGTCGGCTTTCGGTCACGGCACACCGCTTTCGGCGATCGCGATTTTCCCGCGTGCGGGAACTGGGCGGCCGGCCAGTTCGAAGGCGGCCTGCACGTCGTCGATGCCGAAAGTGTGGGTCAAATACTTGGCCAGCAGGCCGGGATTCTCGGCAGCGAACTTGTTGGCTAGCTCCAGCATCCGTGGGCGATCGAGCGCCACACCGGATTTCAGTGTCAGGTTGCGACGCAGCATGGTGCGCATGCTGATCGGGTAACTGTCGTCGTCGGGCACTCCGAAGTAGAACACCGTGCCGCCGGGCGCGGTGGCTTCGATCGCATGATTCAGCGTTGCCACCTGATGGCCGACAGTTTCGATCACGACGTCCGGCCGGTCGGCGGGATCGAGGTGACTGACCCAACGGTCGCTCGTAGCGCGTACATAGGTGTCGGTGCCGAATTGCTCGGCGATCTCGGCTCGGTCGACCGGGTCGATGCCGGTGACCTGCCCAGCGCCCCTCGCTTTGGCCACACATGAGAACAGCAGCCCGATTGAGCCCTGCCCGATCACGCCGACATGACGGCCGGAGAGGTCTGGCAATTGCTCGATCGCATAGAGCACGCAAGCCAGCGGCTGCAGTCCGACGGCCTGCGACGGGCTGAGTGTTGGGTCGTAGGAGGCCACCTGATTGCCGTCGGTGACGACCCGTTCCATCAAGCCGTCGAAGCCGGACGCCCAGCCCACCACGCGATCTCCGGGCCGATGCCGGTCGTGTCGGCTGGCGAGCACTTCCCCGGCGACTTCGTGTACCGGGAAGCCGTCTTTCTCGGCGCCGCTATGCCCGCTGTCGCCCGGCAGTAGGCCACGAACGCCGCGGAAGGCCGGCATGTCACTACCGCACACGCCGGCGGCCAGAAACCGCAGCAGCACCTGGCCGTCGGCAAGACAGTCGGCCGTCTTCTCGGCTATCGAGGTCCGCTCGAATTGGTACGGCGCAACGATCCGGTAGGACCACATCTCACACCTCCACCGGCAACCGGCTCCAGCCCCACTGGAAGCTGGACGGTGGTCGGAACGCCGCCTCGTCGATGATGCGGTAGTCCGGCGCCCGCCGCAGCCATTCGGTCACCAGAACGTTGACCTCCAGGCGGGCCAGGTGGTAACCCAGGCAGAAATGCTGTCCCCGGCCGAATGCCAAGGATCGGGTGATGGGCCGGTTCCAGATGAACTCGTCGGGTTGGGCGTATTCCCGCTCATCCCGGTTGGCCGAGCCAAGCAGGGTAATTATCCGCTGGCCGGGTCCGATGGTGGTGCCATGAATGGTGTACGGCTTGCGGGCCGTTCGGGCGAACCACTGCGCGGGCGCGCAGTAGCGGATCATCTCCTCGCGCGCGATCGGAATGTTGGCCGTCGGATCGGCGCGCACCGCAGCCAGTTGATCGGGATGCCGCAACAGCTCCCACAGTCCGTGCGCGACGACTTTGGGCACAGTCTCGGTTCCGCCGATGAACACACAGAGCATCTGGACGGCGACTTCGGCGTCGTCGAGCGCTCTGCCGTCAGGCAGTCGGTAGCCGAGCAATCCGTCGACCACCGGCAACGGCCCGTCGCTGGCATCGGCCCGTCGCCGCTGAACCGCCGGGATCAGGTGTTCGAGGTAGTTGGGCCGGGCTTGCGCGGTGTCGACTCCGCTGCCGGGTTCGGCCAGACTGCCGGCGTTGACCGCGGCCAGCACGTCGGCGGCGAATTCGACTGGGATACCGAGTAATTCACACACCACCGACGCGGCGACAATGCCGCCGTAATCCTGGGTGAGGTCGAACGTCCCACGCGGCAACAGCTCGTCGAGCCGGTCGTTGGCCAGTTCGCGGATCCGGCCTTCCCAGCCAGCGGCCGGCTTTGGCCGGAACGGCTGACTGTGCGCACGGCGCACACCGTCGTAGACCGGTGCGTCGAACACCGCGTGGAACGGTAACGGTTCCAAAGGCGGATCGGCTACCGGACCTTGATTGTGCCGGGCCAGCACCGAGGCCGGGGGCAACGAGCCTTCTGAAGCGACGAACGTTCCGTCGGTGACGGCCAGTACATCCCAGATGTCGGCGAACCTCGACAACGCGAAGGTGTCCCATTGCGGCAGGTAGTAGACCGGGTGGTGTTCGCGCAGGACGCGGTAGTACGGCAGCGGGTCGGCCATCACCGCGGGGTCGAACGGGTCGTAGCTGAATCCCAGCACCCCGGCGGCGTTCATTGCAGCGGCGACGGCGGAAGTGCTTGCAGGATCGAGTCTTCCCAGCCGTCACGCAGCGCCGGGGCTACGCTCATCCAGGTGACGATCTCAGCCGGGGGGCTGTCTTTCCACGACGGGTAATGCTCGGCGAAGCAATCCCATCCACCTTCGAGCGCCCAGTAGTGGATCACCTCGTTGAAGCGAAAGGTGGTGGTGAACGAACCCAGCCAATGTTTACCGGTGCGCTCCGACCACGGCACGTAGAGTCGCTCCAATTCGCGGATGTAGTCGTCCTGGCGCCCGGGCTTGGTTTGCATGATCTCCTGAATCACCACGGACGCACTGAAATTGGCCTCGCGCAGCTGGGCGAGCGTCTTGTTGCTCGGTCCCGGATACATGATCCGGCCCTCCCCCGACGCTCCTATCGCGGCGAGAAATGCCGACCATTTCTTGGCGGCCGACTCGTGGCTGCCGCCGCGTGCCTGCGCCGATCCGATGCGCGCATAGTCGGCGAAGGCGTCGATCTCCCAAATGATCGTCACCTGCGGCCAATGCCCGTTGTAAGACGCGGTCTCCCACAGAGCGAACAGTCGCGCACCCAAGTCGTGCATCATCGGCTGATAGGTGCCGGTGAATTCCTCGGTGAAACGCTCGCTCGAACCAGAACCCAGCGCAATGGTCTCGTGCAGGTAAAGCAGGGTGTGGCCGTAGTACTTGCGCATCAGCCAACCGGGATCAGTTCGGAATCGACCGGCAAGGACGCTTTCATGTCGGAGCGCAGCGTCTCGGTCGGGCCGACCCTGCCCGGGATACCGGCCGCAGCGAGCGCGTGCCGCTTGAACGCGCGCGCGGCACCGCTGAGCACATGCTGCACCGTGGCGGTCCGGTGCCCGACGGTCAGTGGCCAATCATCGTGCCAGAGAGTCACTTCCGTCATCCAGCGGTCCAGTGCGGTGAACACCTCCTGCCGAATCCGCTCGTCGGAGGCGAACATGTCGGCACTGACCGCCAGGCCGCGGGCCGCGTATTCCTTGCTCGCAGAGAGGATCCGCCAATCAAGGCCGGCCACCTGGATGCCGAGGATCTGCAGCGGACGGCTGTCGCAGCGCTGGGGCAAGAGCACGTTGACATCCCAGCCGGCCCGCACCCGGTCATAGAGCCAGCCGCCGACGCAGCCCACCACATCGGCGGGGCTGGAAGCGACAACGTCGAGTCGATATTTGACCGAGTCGCCGTCGCAACGCGGAGCCTGCGGCCGCCGATTCTCGAAGTCCACCTCGAAGGTCCCCATCGCATCCCTTCAGCAGTCGAACGCCACATCGCGTTCGATGACCCGGTCGACTCAGCGTGACACTTTTCCATCAATCTGTAAAGTTTCGGTTGGATCAAGACTGGGGCCGGGCCTGGAGCTCGGCGAGGACTTCGTCGGTGTGCTGGCCAAGCCGCGGCGCGCACGCCCGCGGCGCCCACGGCGTGCCGTGGAAATCCGCCGGCGTCGCGACCATCGGCACCGTGCCTTCATCGGCCGGACCACCCAATGGCACGTCGACCATGCCGCCGGCGGCATGAAACTGCTCGTCAGCGATGACATCTTCGATGGAGTTGACCGGTGACCAGAAGAAATCCGGTTCGCCGGCGAAGATCTCGGCCCACTCGTCCAGAGTCTTGGTGGCAAAGATCTGATCCAGCTCGCCGATCAGCTCGACGGCGTTGACGGCACGTGACCGCGCGTCAGCGAACCGCGGACCATCCAGCCACTCGGCTCTGCCCACGGCGCGGCACAGCGGGGGCCAGTGCCGCTCGACTTCCAGCCCGACGATCCAGAACCGCCGACCGTCGCTAGTGGCGTAGTTGTTCATGCACGGGTTGAACATTGTTTCGCGTTGCCCGATCGCGATCGCCTGACCCGACATCAGGTAGGTGTTCAGGTCGAAGCTGACGGTGTAGGCGCCTTGGCGGTAGAGCGACGTGCTGACCAGCTGACCGGTTCCGGTGCGGTCACGAGACACCAGCGC
>DASXJI010000236.1:0-9082 GCA_036497495.1 Mycobacterium sp. | reverse complement strand
GGACTTGGCGCCGTGATCGTCGCCTTGCTTGCCGCCGGTGCTGCGCTGGCCTGGCTGACCATGGAGGGGCGGCGAGTCCGCCAGGTGCAACGCGACTGGACCAGAACCCGCCACGACGTCGGGTAGCGGCCCTGGCTACTCGAGATCAGCCAAGTTGCAGACGGACTTACGGACGTCCGACTTGATGATTCGTGCCACCAGGCGTCCCAGCGGCCCGTTGAGCAGACCACCGCCGAGGTCGGCGGTCAGATGAAAGGTGGACCCCGGATGATTGTCGGTGACCTTCATGCCAACCTTGATTCGTATCCCGCCGCGCCCACGGCCGGATAACTCGATCGCTTTCGGCTCGTCGTACTGCGTGACGGTCCAGTGGATGACGTTTCGGAATCCCTTGACCTTGATGAGCGACGACACGCAGGTGCCCTTTGCGATCTCGTCTGGGACCTCGCTACGCCAGCCGCCGAATATCGTCATCCAGTCGCCGAACCGGCTGAGGTCTGACGCCAGCTTCCAGGCGGACTCCGGCGCAAGCTTCGACGAGGTCGAGATATCCACTCGTGCCATGTCATCTCGCTCTCCCGTGATGTGAATACCGCCGCGTGCTGGCCCTGCATACCCTGGGGTGCCCGCTTGGTAAACCGCGGTTTCGCAGATCAGATACCTTTCCAGGTCTGATCGAGTTGCTCGGCCACGTCGATGACTTGTGCCGCTTGGGATTCCGGCGCATCGATTTCGTCGATGACGTATTGCGCAATGAAGCGCCGGATCTCCCCGTCAACGCCGGCGACGATGCGCAGCAACTCGCCACGAATACTTTTCGATGACACGTGGACAGTGATGTCCGACGGGCGCGGCTTTGCGACGTCGACAATCAGCAGCAGCGGCTCAGCCGCGCGCGCTGTCGCGCTGAGCCCGATGTCGCCGTCGACCGTGAAGCGCTGCTTGTCGATTCTGAGGTCGACGAGCAGGTCGATGAGCAAGGGGATGTGAATGTCAAAAGTGATGCTGTCGCCGACGTTGCGGGTGACCTGCGGTTGTTTGATGGTCACGTTGGCGCTGACTTTGGCGATCTTGCCCGGCCCTTGAGCCATTGGGGGCATGTCGAACTTGCTGCCCGCGATTGCGGCGAACGCCGCGCCGACGCGCTCTTCGGTCACCGCCACTTCGAAGAATCGCCGCCCAAACGTCTCATAGCTCACGTACTCGAAGCCCTGCATAAGTAAATACCGTCTCACGCGGCGTTCCGAGACTGCGGCTGATCCCATCGTGTCGGGGACGCAAGGCGTTAGCCGAATGCCGTCGCTGGGTAAGCCTGTGCGGATGAAGGTGCAACGAAGCTGGACGCGTGTCATGCGTCTCGGATCAT
The DNA here is from genome assembly GCA_036497495.1 of Mycobacterium sp. GTDB lineage: Bacteria > Actinomycetota > Actinomycetes > Mycobacteriales > Mycobacteriaceae > Mycobacterium. The sequence continues at coordinate 7,716 of DASXJI010000236.1, read as the reverse complement.
TTATCCGGCCCTAGCGATCGGTTTGAATGAGGCTGCGCAAGAGTACGGTCGGTGGCCCGGGATTTCGTCGCATCCGCCGCGGCCGTGGGTTTTCTTACCTAGACAAAGACCGCGATCGCGTTGACGACGCTGAGGTGTTGGCGCGCATCGAGGCCCTGGTAATTCCGCCGGCATGGAAAGACGTCTGGATTTCGCCGTACCCGAATGGACATATTCAGGCAGTCGGCACCGACGCGGCGGGCCGCCGGCAGTACCTCTACCACGAGCACTGGCAGACTGAGAGATCCGAGGAGAAGTTCGACCGGGCGGTAAGCCTGGCCAAACAGCTGCCCAACTGGCGCCTTGACCTGCTGATCGACTTGCGGCGGCGCGGATTGGGACGAGATCGCGTGTTGGCGCTGGCACAGCATCTGATCGACCAAGGCTATTTCCGGGCCGGTGGCGAGGAATACGTCGAGGAGAACGGGAGCTACGGGCTGTCCACACTTCTGCGTGATCACGTCCGATTGCGACGCGATAGCGTCGAATTTGATTACCCGGCCAAAAGTGGTGTGCGTCGTACAGTTTCGTTAGACGATCCTCTGGTTATTGGTGCGGTCCGGTCGCTGCTCCGAGCTGATACGACCAGCGCCCGGCTACTCGTTTACCGCGCAACCGACGGTTGGTCCGAAGTCCATGCCGATGACATCAATACCCGGTTCCGAGAGCTCGTCGGCGAGGAATTCAGCGTCAAAGACATACGGACGTGGCATGGCACCGTGCTGGCCGCCGAGGCATTCGCCATCGCGGGTGACCCGAAATCAAAGACGGCACGCCGTCGTGAAGAAGCGGCCGTGATGCGAGCGGTGGCGGATCAATTAGGCAATACGCCCGCGGTGGCCCGGCGCTCCTATGTGGATCCGCGCGTTGTGGAGGCGTACGACCAGGGCAGCACTATCGCTCCTGCACTGCGCCGGTCCAAGCGCAAACGAACGCCGGAGGCAAGGCGCGAAATCATCGAGCAGGCAACGGTGCAACTGATCAGGCGTATTGGCCGCGGTTGAGCTGTCGCCGCCGATTGTGGTCGCCCCGACTTCACGACGCGACCCGACGGTGCTAGATGTCTGTGCGGGGGTAGTTGTGAGAGAATTCAGCCGTCGCACCGGCGCGATCCGGTATGGGCATTCGGTTGCGTATGTGAACCGCACCACACCCCATCCAATGATTCGATATCCATGGCCGTGGCCTTTCTGGTCGGCAGATTCTGGAGGTACCTGACTCCGATGTGCGCGCATCAAATTGCTGAACCACGAACCCCAGGCTCGTCGATATCGGCCGTGCTCACCTGGCTGGGCGGAGGCGACCGTCTTGAACTCAACGAACGTCACGAGCGGTCGACCCACGCGGTCGCCGGCCTGGTTGTGCTGGTCAATGTCGTATTGACCTGGTTGGTGACGACCCTCGCGGTGATGCCGACAATGCACGTGTCGGCGCTGTTCGTGGTCCCGTTCACGTTGGTGTTCGCCCTGTTGGTGGGCGCGACGGCTCGGGCGATCGCGACCGGGCCGACGCGCGGTGCCGCCGGACGCGGAGCGACGGCGCTGGCCGTGGTCCTGGTGATGGCTTTGGGTGGGGTCGTCGGCGAATTCGCAGCGCTCGCGCTGTTCTCCGGCTCGATTGACCACGTGATTCACCAACAAGCCGTGCGCAACGCCATTTCGGCGCCGGCCGTTGCCCGACAATCGACCGACCTGCAGCAGTTGCGCGAGGCACGCGTCGCGCTCGACCATTCCGTCGATGCGGCCCGTGCACACCGTGACGAGGCCCTGATCGTCGCACGCTGCGAATACCATCCCACTCCGGCATGTCCGCAGACCCGAATCACCGGCGTACCGGGTTCGGGACCCGAAACCCGAACGGCCAATGAGCTTCTCGCGGACTCCCAGCGAGAACTTGACCAAGCGGTCGCGGCTCGCGACCGACGAGTCCCCGGGCTCGAGGACCAAATCAACCACGGCGAGCGGGTGCTCGACGAAGCGCGTCAGAGCGCGATCGCGGACGTGGATCAAGGTTTGGGCTCGCGTTGGGTCGCGATGCAGCAGGTGACGTCGGCCGGCGCAGGCACACTGGCACTGCGCTTGCTGACGGTCGGGTTCTTCATTGCCCTGGGCGTATTGCCACTGATCCTGCGACGGTGGCGCGGGGATACGAGCCATGACCGCCACGCTCAGGCCCGCGCCGAACGTGAACGCGCCGAGTTGGTAGCCGATACAGCGATCGCCGTAAAGCGAGCGGAGGTGCGTGCGGCCGCCGAAACCATGTGGGCCGAACAGCAACTCGAACAAGCCCGGCTGGCCGTCGAGGCGCAGACGGAAATCGACCGCGCGCAGCTACGTCATCGGGTGAACGCCGCGATTGAGGTCACGAAACGCGACCCGGAACCGGTGGACGATGACGTCTACCTGCCGATCGCCGCCGAGGCGCACGCCGCGAGTCTCGCCGCCCCGTCGTCGGCGACCACGGAGGTGAGCGAGGCAAGGAATCTACCGGCAATTGTCGAGCCGCCTGATATGCCCGCCACACAGTCGATTCCAACGATCCCCGACGTCACCAGAGCAGCCGCTCGCTGGATCCGCCCACTGCTGCCGAATTTCGTAGCCCGCGCGATCGACACGTCAACGCATCCGCTTCGCACCGCGCGCCAGGTCATCGAAGAGTTCGAGGAAATCACGTTGTCGCTCAAGAGGACTCACAGGATCACGGTCGAAACCCAAGAGGACGCCGGCGCGTCATCCGCCTACAGGTCGGTCTCGGTCCATTCGCAGGAAGATCGCGACGACAGCGACCTCAGCGGGGGCACTGCTGCGGTCCAGGCGGTTTCGGCGCAGCGTCCGTCAACGGGGCGTGCGAAAGGCCATTCGGTGGTTTCCCGAAGTCGGGAAACGCAACGCGAATTGACCGAACGTGACGGGCCAGCTGAGCTGCGCGCGGCCGACGGTCCGCGGCAATTGCCGCCCGCTCAATAATCAACGCACCCAGCGAAGTCCGGAAACCTGCAAGTAACTTGGTGCGCCTGAGTAAGGCGCTTAACCGAGGTTTCGCTGACAGCGTTAGATAACACTTTGCTAAACAGGGCTTTTGGCTTAAAGTTGCAGCATCTGGGGCATTGCTCAGCGAAAACTCGAGAATGGGTTACTTTTCCGTTTGGGTAGATTTGCCGCTTTGGAAACCCTTATCCACCAGGCCTTTTTGCAAACGTATGTAATCCACGTCATGTGTTGGGCGCAAAAGTGATGGCGGGCACAAATTTTGGCCGATTTCTGATCTTGTTTGTAATGTCCCCGCTCATGTTTGTTTTAGCAACGCTGATGACCATGATTCAGCAGATGTCAGGCACGCCGTACATCACCGGCGGAAACTCCGCGGCGGGTACGGACTGTTCGGGTCTGGCCTCGTTGGTATCGAACCTGGCAACGGACCGCCCGGCTTTCGGCGGCCGGTTCAACACGGGAAATGAAGAGTCGGCGTTGGTGGCACGCGGCTTCAAGTACGGAACCGCGCCCGGCGCTCTGGTGATCGGTTGGAACGGCGGCCACACCGCGGTGACGCTGCCGGACGGAACTCCCGTCTCCAGCGGCGAAGGCGGTGGCGTGCGCATCGGTGGCGGTGGGGCCTACCAGCCTCAGTTCAGCCATCACATGTACCTGCGGGTCGAGGGCGATGCGCCCGCGGATGACCCGGCGCCGGTCCTGGTGGATATGCTGGCTCCCGCGCCGCCCCCGCCCGGTCCCGAGCCGGTCGATGCTGGGCCTCCCCCACCGCCGGCTCCGGAGGCCGTCCCCGCGCCGGATGCCGCGCCCGCGGGTGCCCCGGAGAACAACGCGCCTGCGCCGCCCGAAGCTGCCTAGGCGTCTTCAGCCAAGAAACGCTCGCGATAGCGGGCGAACCGGTCGGGCAGGTCGCGCTCGTCGAGTCCGAACATATCGGGCGACGTCGCGATGCTGCCCAACCGTCCACGCTGGTGGTCTTCCAGATAATCGGCGATCGCGGCGCGGGCCCGCACAGTGAGCGATTCGCCGGAAAGATCGTAGATTCGTTCGGCGATCCCGAGTTCGTCGGACATGAACTCGTCGAAGCGCACGTCGATCGAGCGCGTCGGCGGGATGACATCCCGGTCGCGCACGAGCGCGTCGAGCATGTGTTGCAGGCGCTCTGCCCACGATGCGGCAATCTCGTGCACCGGCACCGGAGAACGATGCATCCGGGCGGTGTAGGTCAGCATCGCCAGCATCGACAGCACCACCGGCACCGGGTCTCGGTGGGTGCACACCACAACCACGCCGGGGAACACGGCGTCGAGCACCGGCAGCTGCTCAAGGTGCTGCGGCGACTTCAGCAGCCACCGACGACCGCCACGAAGGAATACCAGAGCCTTCAACTGCAGACGCAGGTGCTCGTAGGACGAGGTCTGATCGTGCGCCAAGTAATAGTCGCGCCAGCGCGGCACATGGCCCAGCGTCTCGAACAGCATCGTGGAGAAATCGTTGGCCAACAGCTGGATCTCTTCATGTACGTGATCGGTGGTCATCTCGTGCATGAGCGGAAAGTGCGGCATCGCGGCGTTCATGAACTCGACAGCGGCATCCATTCGTGCCCTGCGCGGATCAGGCTCGGCCCCCCGCTCGGCGGGCAGTGGAAAAGGCTCGACGCTCTCCCAGTACGGGATAGTGCGGAAGGTCGGGCCCGCCGCCAGCAGGTTGTGCAAATGGGTGGTGCCGGTACGAGGCAGCCCTGCGATGACGACCGGCGGTAGCAACTCGATATCCCGGATTTCGGGATGCCGCGCGAGTAGATCGTTGAGCAGCAGCCGATTCTTCAGTGACTGCAGCACCTGAGCGTGGAAGTTGACGATTCCCGGGCCGTGCAGGCCGTCGATCTCGCGCAGCGCCGCCAGGTAGACGTCCAGACGCTCGCGGTAGTCATCAGGGCCGAAGTCGGCCAGCCCGGTCTCGGCCGTGGCTTTGGCGTGCAGCGCATCGGCGTCCAGGGGGCAGCCTGGCGCCATCGTGGCCATCAACTCACGGATCTGGTCGATCTGGGGAGTGAAGCGTGGCTCGGCCAAGTCATCGAGATGCACGGGTATGGCAGTGGCGTCGGTCACAGTGAGTTATGTTACTTTGAGTTTCGTAATGATGACAGAGCTTGGCCGCCCCCGCGACAAACGCATCGATAATGCGGTCATGCGCTCGACTGTCGAACTGCTCGCCGAGACCGGCTACGCCGACCTGTCGGTCGATGCGATCGCACGACGGGCCGGCACCAGCAAACCGGCGATCTACCGGCGCTGGCCCAGCAAGGCGCACCTCGTTCACGAGGCGGTCTTCCCGATCAGCGACGCCACGGACCTCCCGGACACCGGATCGTTGGCCGGGGATGTGCGCGAGATGGTCAGCCGCACCGCGGCCTTTCTCACCACGCCGGCTGCGCGGGCCGCGCTGCCTGGCCTGGTGGGCGAGATGGCCGCCGACCTGACACTGCACTCGGCTCTGCTGGAGCGCTTCAGCGACATCTTGTCGCACGGGCTGACCGACCGGCTGGCAGGCGCTGTCGAACGTGGTGAGGTACGGCTCGACGTCACCGCTGCCGACATGGTCGAGGTGGTCGCCGGCACTGCCTTCTTGGCCCTGCTTACCCGCGGGAATGCTCTTGACGATTCCTGGATCGACCGCACAGCCGCACTGATAACGAGAGGAATCAGCGCATGACCCATAGCGAGCACGAGTCCACCGCCGCTTGGCGTGAGCTACTGGACACCTTGAGTGGGCTGGATCGCTCATTCCTGGACGGTGAGCGCGCCGTCACCGACGACCGGCAGATCGCCGACGGCTACCGGATGCTGGCGACCACCCTGGGCGTCGCATTCGACACCCATTTGTTCGGTGAGCCGAGCCGGCCGATGTTCGTGGAAGTCAACACCCCCTTCCGGCGCGACCGGCGATGGGGAGGCGACAACACCGACGCCTACTACTACATCTGTCCGGTCGATCCCGGGCGCCGTTATCGAATCAGCGGCAACCGCGGCGACAGCGTCTACTTCTCGCTGACGGCGTACAACGAACCATCGCCGGGGGCGTGGTCGGACCGCATCGTGGCGATCGTGCGCGATGACGACCTCGACATCGACGCCGAAGGTGACTTCGTGTTCGAACTCGGCCCGACGCCCGACGCGGCGGTGCTGATGACTCGCGACTACCAGGCCGATCCCGTGACCGGGCGCGCGGTCAACTGGCACATCGAGGCACTCGATGAGCCCGAGCCCATTCGGCACGGTGACGCCGAGACTGCGGCAAAGCTTCGGGCAAGTGCGGCCTGGATGCGCACGATGTTCGCAATCGTGCCGCTGGCCGTGGCGGCGCGAGTTGACGATTCGCACGCGCTCGGCCATGAGATCGCCCATGCAGCAAACCAATTCGCCGAGCCCTACCAAGTGCCGGACGCCAATTTCGGGTGGTCAGCCCGGGACGCCTGCTATTCCTATGGCAGTTTCGTCCTCGACCAGGACGAGGCGCTTGTCATCACTCACCGGCCCCCAGCATGCCGATTCTGGAATTTGGTGGTGTGGAACCAGTTCATGGCCACCTACGGCGTCACCGACGCGCGTTGCTCGATCAACGGCCACAGCGCTGTGCTCAACGCGGATGGCACGGTGACGATCGTCATATCCCGGGGAGGGACAGGACATCCCAATTCCCTGACCACTCTTGACTATCCCCTCGGAAACCTCGCCTTCCGGTGGTTTCTCGCCGATGAGGTTCCGGTGCGGCCGGGCGTGCGGCTGGTCGAGCTGGCTGACGCGCCGAGCAGCGTCGACGCGTCGCGCTGACTCAGCGTTGGCGCACTTATGCGGCTGTGCCTTATCGTTCAGGTGATGCCCAGAAAATTCTTAGTTTGGACAAGCATTTGTGTGGGAATCTTGACCCCCATGATGCTCCGTCGCCTCCCCTTCCTCGTCGGTGCTGCGGTAATCACAACCTGGGGCCTGAGTGCTTCAGTCTTGCCTGCCGCAGCCATCCCCTCAGCGTCCGCCCAGCCATGTCCCGATACCGAGGTGGTGTTCGCCCGCGGTACCGGCGAGGACCCGGGTGTCGGGCCGACCGGCCAAGCCTTCGTCGACGCGCTCCGCGCCCGCTTGGGCGGCAAGTCGGTGGACGTCTACCCGGTCAACTACCCGGCCAGCGACCAATGGTCGACCGGACTCGACGGCATCCGCGATGCCGGGTCGCACATCCTCAACGAGGCCACCGCCTGCCCCAATACCAAGATGGTGCTCGGCGGTTACTCGCAGGGCGCGGCGGTCGCGGGCTTCGTCACGTCACCCGCCGTCCCTGACTCGGTACCGCAAGACGTCGATCCGGCAACGATCCCCAAGCCGTTAGACCCGGCGATGGCCAACCACGTCGCTGCGGTAGTGCTCTTCGGCACGCCAAATGTGCGCGCGATGGACTTCCTCGGCCAGCCGAAGCTGGTTATCGGGCCGCTGTACCAGTCGAAAACCATCCAGGTGTGCGCCGTCGAGGATCCGATCTGCTCTGACGGGGTTAATTTCGCGGCACACAACACCTACGCCGACGACGGAAGCGTGATCTCCCAGGGCGCGGATTTCGCTGCAAGCCGTCTGCAAGGAGCGGCCGTTCAAGCCGCGGCACCGCAGCACGGCTTCGGCAACTGAGCTAATGG
>DASXJI010000235.1:0-5835 GCA_036497495.1 Mycobacterium sp. | reverse complement strand
GATGGGCGCGACCACCGAATTGGTAATCGGTGGCGCCCGGATCCATCAAGCGGGGTGCATGGGGTGCATCGGTATGGGGCAGGCGCCGGCCACCGGGCGCAACTCGCTGCGGACGATGCCGCGCAACTTTCCCGGTCGGTCTGGCACCAAAGAGGATTCGGTCTGGCTGTGCTCGCCGGAAACCGCTGCGGCATCGGCGTTAACTGGGGTGATCACCGATCCGCGCGACTGGGCGCGCGACAACAAGATGGACTATCCGAAGCTCGACCTGCCGCACCAATCGTCCGTGAACACCGCGATGCTGGTGCCCCCGCTGGACCCCGAAGAGGCCAAGCACGTCGAGCCGGTCAAGGGGCCCAATGTGTCGAGCCTGCCGGAGCTTTCGCCGCTGCCCGACGAGATCGAGGCGCCGGTTCTGCTCAAGGTCGGCGACAACGTCTCCACCGACGAGATCTCACCGGCGGGAGCGCGGGCGCTGCCGTACCGCTCCAACATCCCCAAGCTCGCGATGTTCAGCTTCACCCAGATCGACGACTCGTACCCGGAGCGGGCGCAGCAGGCCGGGGAGACCGGTCACATCATCGTCGGCGGCGAGAACTACGGCCAGGGCTCGTCACGCGAGCACGCCGCGATCGCACCACGCCACCTGGGGCTCCAGGTCGTCATCGCCAAGTCGTTTGCTCGCATCCATTGGCAGAATCTGGCCAACTTCGGTGTCCTGGCGCTCGAGTTCCACGACGCCGACGACTACGACGGCATCGAGCAGGACGACACGCTACGGATTTCCGGTGTGCGCGACACGCTGGCCGATAAGGACACCCTGCAGGTCGACAATGTCACCAAGGATACGTCTTTCACTGTGCGACACCGCCTTTCGCCGCGGCAGGTCAAGGATGTTCTGGCCGGCGGACTGATCGCCCGCCTGGCCGAAGAAGAGGAAGAATAACGAGGGGTTCGATCAGCATGAAAAGTGTTGAAGCCGTGATTGAAAGCTGGGAAGAAGCGCTTGCCAAGCATGATGCGGAGGCGCTGCTGGCCTGCTATGCGCCAGACGCCACATTGGAAAGCCCCGTTGCGGCACACATTCTCGGCGGTCAGGGAGTCTGCCGCGGTCATGACGAATTGCGGCCGTTTCTGACGGAGGTCGTCGCGCGCACACCAAATGAGCGTCAGTACTACCGAGCCGGATATTTCACCGACGGACATCGCGCGACCTGGGAATACCCCCGGCATACACCGAACGGCGAGCAGATGGACTTCGTAGAGGTCATGGAAATCGACGGTGGACTCATCCAAGCCCACCGGGTGTATTGGGGATGGCGCGGCGTTCAAATCCTCAGCAACGACCAGTATCACCGTGACTAGGCGTAGGAGGCCAGAACGTTGGTGACGCCGGCGACTAGTAGCGACGCGGGCGGATTTCCGCCGGCAGCGCCGTGAGGCCGGTGGTGGTTATAGGCCTGAGCGCTTCCACGGCCGTGCGCGCGCCAACTGCCGCCGTTGGGGATGCGACCAGCTTTCTTCACATCGAGATGCAAGTGACTTCGTCGTAATTCCCTACACTGTGCCGGTGCGTCTCGTCTTTGCCGGAACACCGGAACCCGCGCTGCCCGCGCTGCGCAGTCTGATCGAATCGCCGCGTCATGAGGTGGTCGCGGTGCTCACCCGGCCGGATGCTGCCTCAGGCCGTCACGGCAAGACGCAGCCGTCACCGGTAGCCCGTCTCGCTCTGGAGCAGGGCATCCCGGTGCTGCGCCCGGAACGACCCAACTCCGCGGAGTTCGTCGCCGAGCTGTCAGATCTGCGGCCCGACTGCTGTCCGGTGGTGGCCTTCGGCGCGCTATTGCGGGACGAACTGCTGGCGGTGCCGGCGCGTGGCTGGGTCAACCTGCACTTCTCGTTGCTGCCCGCCTGGCGTGGGGCGGCCCCGGTGCAGGCGGCGATCGCGGCGGGTGATGTTGTCACCGGTGCGACGACGTTTCAGATCGAATCCGGTCTGGACTCCGGGCCGGTTTACGGTGTGGTCACCGAATCGGTGCGCCCGATCGACACTGCGGGAGATCTGCTTGACCGGCTGGCGATTTCGGGTGCCGCGTTGCTGTCAGCCACTCTGGACGGCATCGCGGACGGGACGCTCAGCCCGGTCCCGCAGTCGGCCGACGGCGTCAGCGTCGCGCCGAAGATCACCGTCGAACAGGCTCGTGTCCGCTGGGACCTTCCGGCCGAGGTGGTCGAGCGGCGCGTCCGCGCCGTGACACCGAACCCGGGGGCGTGGACCCTGATCGGTGATCTGCGCGTCAAACTCGGGCCGGTGTACATCGACAACGACGGGCAGAACCTGCCAAAGCCGCTGTCGCCCGGCGACATTCACATTGACCGCCGCAGTGTGCGGATCGGCACGGCCTCGCAGCCGGTACGGCTCGGCCAAGTGCAGGCTCCGGGCAAGAAGCTGATGAACGCCGTCGACTGGGCCAGGGGAGCCCGCCTCGAACCCACTGTGCGGGCGTCATGACCCCGCCACCGGACCGGCCGCGCCGCGAGCGGCCGACCGCGCGCACTCCGCAGCGATTGGGCCGGCCGGCGCGACGCAAGCCGCTGGATCCGGCGCGACGCGCCGCGTTCGATGTACTCCAGGCGGTGCGCGAGCGCGACGCGTATCCCAACCTGCTGCTACCAGTTCTATTGCGCGAGCGGGGGATCAGCGGTCGTGACGCGGCGTTCGCCACCGAGCTGACCTACGGCAGTAGCCGCGTCCGCGGTCTGCTGGACGCCGTCATCGGCTCGGCCGCTAATCGGGAACCGGAGACGATCAACCCGGTACTGCTCGACCTGCTGCGGCTGGGGACCTATCAATTGCTACGCACGCGCGTCGACGCACATGCCGCCGTCTCGACCACCGTCGAGCAGGCCGGAATCGAATTTGATTCGTCGCGTGCGGGTTTCGTCAACGCGGTACTGCGAACGATCAGTAGCCGCGACGAGCAGTCCTGGGTCGACGAGCTGGCGCCCGACCGATCGGTCGACCCAGTGGGGCATGCCGCTTTCGTGCGGGCCCATCCGCGCTGGGTCGCACAGTCGTTCGTCGACGCGTTGGGCGCTTCTGCGGGTGAACTCGACGCTGCACTGGCCGCCGACGACGAACGACCGCAGGTGCACCTGGCGGCCCGGCCTGGGGTGCTGACCGCCGACGAGTTGGCCGGTGCCGTCAATGGCGACCTGGGCCGGTTTTCGCCGTACGCGGTGTACCTGCGCTCGGGTGACCCCGCGCAAATTCCCGCCGTACGCGACGGGCAGGCGCTGGTGCAGGACGAGGGCAGCCAATTGGTTGCCCGAGCGCTCACCCTGGCGCCGCTGGCCGACGACCACGGGCGTTGGCTGGACCTGTGCGCCGGCCCGGGCGGCAAAACCGCGCTGCTGGCCGCGATCGCCGCTGGATCCGGAGCGCGGGTCACCGCAGTAGAACCCGCCGAACACCGCGCCGACCTGGTCGTCCGGAACACCAGCGGCCTGCCCGTCGACGTGCTGCGGGTCGACGGGCGCAGCACTGGGCTCGAGCCGGGTTTCGATCGGGTACTGGTCGACGCGCCGTGCACCGGTCTCGGTGCGCTGCGTCGCCGACCCGACGCGCGGTGGCGACGACAGCCCGCCGACGTTCCGGAGCTGACTCGGTTGCAACGCGAATTGCTGGCGGCTGCAATCGCGTTGACCCGGCCCGGCGGTGTGGTTTTGTATGCGACCTGCTCGCCGCATCTGGCCGAGACGATCGGGGTAGTCGGCGACGCGTTGCGACGTCATCCGGTGACCGCGCTTGATACCCGGCCGTTATTCGAGCCGGTCGCCGATCTGGGCGACGGCCCCTACGTCCAGTTGTGGCCGCATCGGCACGGCACTGACGCCATGTTCGCCGCGGCGCTGCTGAAGTCGGAGACTTAGCCGCGCGACCATCGTCACAGCCGGGCGAGTAGTTCGGCCTTCTTCGCGGCGAACTCGGCGTCCGAGAGGATGCCACGCTGATGAAGCCCGGCCAACGACTCAATGGCCGCCACGATGGTCGCTGGGTCCCCCGATCCGCCGTGCACCAGTTCGGGTGCCGGTGCCGACGGCTGTGGCGCCGGGGCGGACTGGTACTGACCCTGGCGCTGGGGGGCGGGCGCGGCGGCAGGGGTTGCGGCCACCTGCTGGACGCCAAGCTGGGACAGACTTGATACCGAGAATGTGCCGAGCTGGCTGGTGAAACCGACCGAACCGTACCCGCCGCCCTGCTGTTGCTGCACGCCGCCGATGCGATGTTCCCCGGTGTCGAAGATCTTTGTGACGCCGTTGATCTGGATGGCCAGCCGCTTGGTGCCCGGGAAGATGGCGTAGCGCGCATCGTTCTGAGCGCCGGTCGCGCTCGGCACGCCCAGCTCCGCCGGCCACCAGTTGGCCGAGGTGAACCCGCTCCCCGCGCCGGTCGCCGAGGCGGGAAAAACCGTTGTGGTTGTCAGAAGCTGAGCCAGCTCGCCGCATAACGCATCGACCCGCGCCTTGAGTGCGTTGTCGAACATGTCGCCGACCATCGTCATTCCGCCCCGCATCCATTGCCCGGCTCCGCCGAGCTCGGGGATGGCGAATTGGGCCATGGTCCCCCCGCCGGCGTGGACGGCAAACAACATGGCCAGCACAGCCTCGCGGGAAAGTCCGTAACGCCGGGCGATGTCGTCGATGGCGTTTTCGGCGTCGGGGGTGACCGTTGCCTTTGTCATTGCAAATCTTTCGTCGTCGGTACCTGTTCGAGATTACGCAATGTCGTCGGGTCGGAGGACGATTGGCAATCGCGACGCCAGCTCGCTCGCGCGCGCGGGTGGCGATGCGCCGCGGACCCTGCAGGCAGGCCCCGTCGCCCGACTACGCTGGTCGCCATGTCAGGCAAGACCGATCGGCCACTGATCGCGCCGTCGATATTGGCCGCCGATTTCGCCCGGCTCGCCGACCAGGCCGCCGCCGTCGAGGGCGCCGACTGGCTGCACGTCGACGTGATGGACGCACATTTCGTGCCGAACCTGACGATCGGGCTTCCGGTGGTGGAAAGTCTGTTGGCCGCCAGCGACATTCCAATGGATTGCCATTTGATGATTGACGACCCGGACCGGTGGGCGCCGCCGTACGCCGAGGCGGGCGCCTATAACGTCACATTTCACGCCGAGGCCACCGACAATCCGGTCAGCGTGGCCCGCGACATCCGCGCAGCCGGCGCCAAGGCGGGATTGAGCATCAAACCCCGCACCCCGCTGGACCCGTACCTGGACATCCTCAAGGACTTCGACACGTTCCTAGTGATGTCGGTGGAGCCCGGCTTCGGTGGACAGAAGTTCATCCCCGAGGTGCTGAGCAAGGTGCGCGAGGTGCGCAAGCTCGTCGACTCCGGTGAGTTGACGATCCTGGTGGAAATCGACGGCGGCATCAACGCGGACACGATCGAGCAGGCCGCCGAGGCAGGTGTCGACTGCTTCGTCGCCGGATCGGCCGTCTACGGTGCCGACGATCCGGGCGCCGCGGTCGAGGCATTACGGCGGCAGGCCGGTGCCGTCTCAACGCACCTACGCCGGTGAGCCGCGCTGGCGACGATGACGTCGGCGAAGCCGACGTCGAGGAGTGGCGCCGATGAGCACCGAGGCGGCCGTCAGCTACGCCGCCGCCATGCACCTGGCCGTCGAGCAAGCCGATCTGGTCAAAGGCACGACCTATCCGAATCCGCCGGTCGGCGCCGTCATCCTGGATCGCGACGGCCAAGTCGTCGGCGTCGGAGGCACCCAGCGGACCGGCAGCGCTCATGCCGAGGTGGTGGCGCTGCGC
>DASXJI010000234.1:0-5857 GCA_036497495.1 Mycobacterium sp. | reverse complement strand
CGGCCGCCGCGCCGCACCCGGGCGCCGCGGGACAGATCGGTCATGGCCCAAATGTACCGGCCCGAGCTCACTCCGCGTGTCGCGGTGCTCCGGCGTTTCTCACCTGGACTAATCGGCCGTCGTGCCCCGAGCTAACCTTCGCCGCCCTCACCGTTCTCGGTCGGATCCCCCGGCGATTTGCAGCAGTGTTGCAACCACAGGCCAGCAATCACCAGAGCCAGCGCGCTGGTGGCCGCGACCGCCGTCCCGGCGGTGTCTGCGCTCGCCACTCTGAGCCATGACCGCCTGGGCAACAGATAGGCCAGCACCCCGACCCACCAGCCCAACGCCAGCGCACCTACCCAGGCCGACGCCTTGGCGATGACCAGGCTGCGCGCCACCGCGAGGGGATGCAGCCAGCCGGGTCCGTTGCCGACCTCACCGTCGCTGATCTTGGTTCGCACGTAGCGCGCCCATCCGGCCTCGGCAACGCCGACCACAAACAGCGACACACCCGTCCAGATCGTGATCGGCGGAAACCACCGGTACAGCAGCACAGTTAACAGGTATCCCGCCGCCGCCGTGCCGAGCACCGCGCCAGTCAGGTCCCGTTTTCGGGTGGGCCCCATCAGCTTTCCGGCGCGCGCGGCTCGAGCACCACATCGGTTCGCCGGACGCCGGAGCGATCGGCCGCATCCAGCTCGGCAAGCAGCTTGGCCACCGGCTGCTTTCCGCCCGCCACCGTCAACGTCGCGTCAGGTTCCACGGCCAGCCACGGAATGAGCACGAAGGCACGCAGGTGGGCCAGCGGATGCGGCAGGGTCAGGCCGTCGTCAAGGGAGAACAGCTCGCCATCTCCATCCAGCGACGTCAGATAGCAGCTGACCAGGTCCACGTCGAGGGTCCGCGGGCCCCAACGCTGCCCCCGCACGCGATCCGCGGCGACCTCCATTTCCTGCGCGAGGCGCAACCAGCCGTGTCCGTCGAGCGTCGGGTCGTCGGCGACCAGCACCGCGTTGAGAAACGGGCCCTGCTCGACGCCGCCCCAGGCCGCCGTCTCGTACACCGGGGAGACCGCCTGCACGGTGTCGCCCAGCCGGTCGAGCACCGACTGCAGCCGGGCCTGCCGGTCACCGAGGTTTGATCCGATCGATAAGACGACGCGGGTCATAGGGCACCTCCTGCGGGGACCACCTGACCCCGTCCGCCGCGCCGTGACCGGCGGACCACCACGGCTACATCGTCGAAGCTCTGCGGAATCGGAGCTTGCGGCTTGTGCACTCTCACCTCCACTGCGTGCACTCGTGTGTCATGCATGACGTCCTCGGCGATCTCGCCGGCGACAGTTTCGATCAAATTGCGGGGCGGGCCGGCGATGACGGCCGCCGCACGCTCCGCCAGCACGCCGTAGTCGTAGGTGTCAGCCAGGTCGTCGCTGACCGCCGCGTCCGCCAGGTCGATCCAGACGGTGATGTCGACGACGAAATCCTGACCGCCGGCGCGCTCATGGTCGAATACTCCATGGTGGCCGCGAACAGTCAAGCCGCGCAACTCGATTCGATCAGCCATCAGATCCAACCGTCCCTGCTCGCGTCCACGCCTCGACGACTTTGACGGCGTCGACCGATGCTCGCACATCGTGTACCCGCACTCCCCACGCGCCATGCAACGCGGCCAGCGCCGACACCACCGCGGTTGCCGTCTCACGGCCATCCGGTGGCCGTGCCACACCGTCCGGGCCGGCCAACAGGCTACCGAGAAAGCGCTTGCGCGACGCTCCGACCAGCACCGGGATGCCACTGGCCACCAACTCAGGGAGCGCGTGCAGCAACGCCCAATTGTCTTGGCCGGACTTGGCGAATCCCAGACCGGGGTCGACGATCAGCTTCGACGGATTGACTCCAGCGGCGACCGCGTCCTCGACGCAGGCCACGAGTTCGGCGCGTACTTCGGCCACCACATCGCGATAGGCAGACACCTGATGCGGCCGATCGGCCGATACCGAACGCCAGTGCATCAACACCCACGGCACATCGGCCTCAACGACCAGACCCGCCATGGCGGCGTCGGCGCGCCCGCCCGACACGTCATTGACCATCGATGCGCCGCTGTCCAGCGCGGCACGCGCCACGCCGGCGTGCATTGTGTCGACGCTGACGGTAATTCCTTGCGATGCAAGCTCTTTGACGACAGGGACAACACGAGCCGTCTCGACTCGCGGGTCGACGCGGACCGCACCGGGGCGGGTCGACTCGCCACCGACGTCGATGATCGACGCACCCTCGGCGGCCAACGCCAGACCGTGCTCGACAGCACGGTCGGCTTCGAGGTAGCGACCGCCATCCGAGAACGAGTCGTCGGTGACGTTCACCACCCCCATGACTTTGACCTGCGTCGTGCTCACTTGCGCAAGATCAGTTCGAGCGCCTCGGCTCGAGATGCGTTGTTGGACTTAAATTGTCCGCGCACGGCCGAGGTCGTGGTGACAGCGCCGGGCTTGCGGACGCCCCGCATCGACATGCACAGGTGTTCAGCCTCGATAATGACGATGACACCGCGCGGGTCCAGTTTGCGCATCAGAGCGTCGGCGATCTGCGCGGTGAGCCGCTCCTGGATTTGTGGCCGCTTGGCGTACAGGTCGACCAGCCGGGCGATCTTGGACAAACCCGTGACCCGACCGTCCTGACCGGGGATGTATCCGACATGAGCCACACCATGAAACGCCACCAGATGATGTTCGCAGGTGGAGTACAGCGGGATCTCTTTGACCAACACCAACTCATCGTGCTGTTCGTCAAAAGTAGTGTCCAGCACGGTATCCGGATCGATGTAAAGGCCGGCGAACATCTCCTGGTAGCTGCGGGCAACGCGGGCCGGTGTGTCCACCAACCCGCTCCGGTCCGGATCTTCTCCGATCGCGCAGAGCAACTCGCGGACAGCCGCTTCGGCGCGCTCGTGGTCGAAGACTCGTCCGTTCAGGGTCACGGACTGAGAATTCGGCCGCACCATCGCAGAACTCCGTTCGTTTCAGCCGTGTGTCGACGGATTGGACGGGCTCGGGTCGCTGCCCGGGGGGTCGGCGGCCTGACCTGCCTCCGGTGCGGGTGTACCGGGCGGTGGATACGGCGGATACGGCGGGTAGGGCTGACCCGAGTGCTGGTGCGGCGGCGCAGGCCAGTGCGGTGGCGGCTGCGTCGGCAAGGGCGGTGGGTACCAGTAACCCGGCGGCTGTTGCGCGGGCGACTGCTGCGGCGGTGGCCATCCCGGAGCGTGCCAGCCCGCCGGGGCACCGTAATTGGGTTGGGTGGATTGCTGCGGACCACCATGAGAACCGTTGTTGCCGTTGGTGGTTCGCTCAGCCTCAGCCTGAGCGGCATCACGTGACGCCGCTGCGATGGCAGCCTTGAAAGCGGGTTCGGCCTCCGGCTTGGGCCACGGCTCTCCGCGCTCGATGGCCAGCTCGCCCGGTGTCTTGATCGGCGGTTTGTCCGACGGGATGCGGCCACCGAAGTCGTCGAACAAGGTCAGCCGTGGCCGCTTTTCGACGTCGGCGAAGATCGCCTCCAACTCGGCGCGATGCAAGGTTTCTTTCTCCAGCAGCTCGCCGGCCACAATGTCCAACACGTCGCGGTACTCGGTGAGGATCTCCCACGCTTCGGTATGCGCCGCCTCGATGAGCTTGCGCACCTCGTCGTCGATATCCCGCGCGACCTCATGGGAGTAGTCGGCCTGGTTGCCCATGGTCCGGCCGAGGAAGGGATCTCCGTGCTCGGTGCCGTATTTGACCGCACCGAGCTTGGAACTCATTCCGAATTCGGTGACCATCGCACGCGCGATTTTGGTGGCCTGCTGGATGTCGGACACCGCGCCGGTAGTGGGCTCATGGAAGACCAGTTCCTCGGCGGCGCGACCGCCCAGGGCCATCACCAGCCGGGCGATCAGTTCCGAACGGGTGTGCATTCCCTTGTCGTCCTCGGGCACCGCCAGCGCGTGGCCGCCGGTGTTACCGCGGGCCAGGATCGTGACCTTGTAGACGGGATCGACACCGGGCATCGCCCAGCCGGCCAACGTGTGCCCGGCCTCGTGGTAGGCGGTGATCTTCTTCTCTTGCTCGCTGATGATCCGGCTCTTGCGCCGCGGGCCGCCGACCACCCGGTCCACCGCCTCTTCCAGGGCAGCGCCGGTGATCACCGTGCCGTTCTCGCGGGCGGTCAGCAGCGCCGCCTCGTTGATGACGTTCTCCAGGTCGGCGCCGGTCATGCCGACGGTCCGCTTGGCCAGCCCGTCGAACTCGACGTCGGGACCGAACGGCTTGCCCGTGGAGTGCACCCTCAGCACGGCACGCCGGCCGGCCAGGTCGGGGCTGGACACCGGAATCTGGCGGTCGAAGCGTCCGGGCCGAAGCAGCGCCGGGTCGAGAATGTCGGGACGGTTGGTGGCTGCGATCAGGATCACACCCTGGCGCTCGCCAAAGCCGTCCATCTCGACCAGCAACTGGTTCAGCGTCTGCTCGCGTTCGTCGTGACCGCCACCCAGCCCGGCCCCGCGCTGGCGGCCGACCGCGTCGATCTCGTCGACGAAGATGATGCATGGGCTGTTCTGTTTGGCCTGCTCGAACAGGTCACGCACCCGGGACGCGCCGACGCCGACGAACATCTCGACGAAGTCGGAGCCCGAGATGGTGAAAAAGGGAACGCCGGCTTCACCGGCGACGGCCCGGGCCAGCAGGGTCTTACCGGTTCCCGGGGGGCCGTAGAGCAGAACGCCCTTGGGGATCTTGGCGCCCAGCGCCTGATACCGCGACGGGTTCTGCAGGAAGTCCTTGATCTCGTAGAGCTCCTCGACCGCTTCGTCGGCGCCGGCGACGTCGGCGAAGGTGGTCTTGGGCATGTCCTTGTTCAGCATCTTGGCCCGCGATTTGCCGAAGCCGAAGCCCATCCGGGCGCCGCCCTGCATGCGGGAGAACATCATGAACAAGCCGACCAGCAGCAACAGCGGCAGCACGTAGATCACCAGCGAGCCGATGATGCTGCCCTGGTTGACGACGGTGCTGACCTGGGTGTCCTTACTGTTCAGCTGGTCGAACAGCGGGACGGCATAGCCGGTCGGGAAGTGGGTGATGATCTTGTCGGAGCCCTCGGTGCCGGTGGCGGCGCTTTTCAGCGTCATCCGGACCTGCTGCTCGCGATCGTCGATCTGGGCGCTCTTGACGTTGCCGCCCTTGATCTGGGCCATCGCCACCGACGTGTCGACCGGCTTGAAACCGCGGGTGTCGTTGCTGAAGTAGAAGAAAGACCAGCCAAGCAGCAGCACGACCGCGATGGCCGTGAGCGTGCGGATTACGTTTTTCCGGTTCATCAATCATCGGCCGTCGTCGGCCAGGTCCTTCCCGATACGCGCAGCTGGAATAGTCCAGGTTACCGCCAGTGCTGATCGCCAGCTCGGGCGCAGCCGAGCACAGCGGGTCACGCCTGGAATCGTCACCAACCGAACAACGAATCGCGGTTCCCGGCATCGTCGGCAGCACACCCACCCGCCTAACACCTATCCGGGTGAGGCGGGCGTGTGCTTTGGTGAACTTGTGTCGGACAGCCTCCCCATCACCGAACGTGTAATCGAGACCAACGGCGTGCAGTTGCACACCGTCGAAGCGGGAGAGTCCGGCGCACCGGTCGTGGTGCTGGCGCACGGCTTTCCCGAGCTGGCCTACTCCTGGCGCCACCAGGTCCCGGTGCTGGCCGCCGCCGGTTACCACGTCCTGGCTCCTGATCAGCGCGGCTACGGTCGCAGCAGCCGCCCGGCGGACGTCGCCGCTTACAACGTCGCCGACCTGTCCGCCGACCTGATCGGGCTGCTCGACGACGTCGACGCCGACAAG
>DASXJI010000233.1:0-2883 GCA_036497495.1 Mycobacterium sp. | reverse complement strand
GTGTTGCTCGGGATGATCGCGGTGTTGACCAAAGTCAGCACACGCCACCTAGCCGCGCACGGCTGGCATGGATTGCTGACGGTGCCGGCGCCGTATCTCCTGGTGGCACTTGCGGTCACGGTTACCGTGTTGCAACAGTCGGCGTTTCATGCGGGCGCGCTGCAGGCGTCGGTGCCGATCATGCTGGTCGGCGAGCCGGTGGTGGCGGTGCTGTTGGGTGTGGTCGTGCTCGGTGAGCATCTGGTGGTTCGCGGTGCCGGGGGTGTGATCCTGGCGCTGGCCATCGGCGCGATGACAGCGGCGACGATCGCGTTGGGACGCGATTCGGCCTCTGTCGCAACACCGGTCGCCGACGCGCCGGCACCGGTGACGCCCGCATCGGCCTGATCGCAACGGCGCCGAAGCGGACACGTCCACTCCTCCGGAAGTTGCGCGGCTAAGCGGTATTCGGCCGGTAGAGTCCCGAGCCGAAATTCTCCTGGGGGCTGCTGCAATAAGTCGGTCACGCAGCGTCGTGAAAGATCAGTCCCAGCGCGTAACGCTCCCCGGATCGCACCACGGACAGGCCGTGGCGCACCGCGGCGGCCGACCACCCGCGAGCCGATTGCACCGGTCGGTCACGGGTGGTGAAAAGGTAGCCGTGGCCCTGCGGCAATTGGGTTGCGGTGCCGCGAGACTGTGCCCGGGCCCGTTGTTCGACGAGCATGAATTCCCCGCCGGTGTATTCGGTGGCGGAGTCGCTCAGGTTGATCACCACCTGAAGCGGGAAAACCAAGTCTCCGTAGAGATCTCGATGTAACGCATTCCAATCGTCGGTCCCGTACTTGAGGATCAGGGCGGTCGACCGTGTTTGACCGGCGGCATGGCAGGTGTCCAGCCACTCGTCGAGGCTGTCCGGCCAAGGCGCCTCGCGGCCGAGCTTGGCCCACCAATCGCGGGCGATCGGCAACAGCCGCGGATACAGCGCCTGCTTGAGCTGCTCGATCGGCTCCGGGTAGGGGAAGTGCAGATAGCGATACTGCCCGGAGCCGTAGCGACGCGGCTTCATGTCGATGGTGGCGCGGAACAGGTCGTCGTGGGTGTAGAGCTTGCGCAGCCGCCGGGCCTCGGTCGTGGTCAGCAGGCGTGGTAACAGCGCACCACCGAAGTCGTTGACGTCGGCGGCGATCGCCTCCCAGTCGCCGGCGTCCACGCGTTTCGTCCAGTCGCTCGTCGGCATCCGCCGCGCCCTCCTTTCGCTACCTGATCTGTAGACGATAAGGATGCCCGGAATGTGAGATGAGCAATTGACCGGTAGCCATCCGGGAACCGGGAGGGCCAGGGGTTGTCGGACAATCAAGTCAGTGGAGTCCGCTATAGTCGAATGCATGTTCGAAAAGTTAGCGGGAGTCGACTCCGCCTATGCGGAATCGACGCTGATCGAGCGCATCGCCGAGTTGGAGCGCGTCAAATGTGCCGCCGCCGCAGGTCAGGCCCGAGCCGCGGCCGCGTTGGATGCCTCGCGCCGGGCCACGGAGGCGGCCGAGGGAATTCCGGCGGCGCGGCGCGGCCGCGGCGTTGCCAGCGAGATCGCGCTCGCCCGACTCGACTCGCCAGCTCGGGGCAACCGGCACCTCGGCTTTGCCAAAGCCTTGGTGAATGAAATGCCTTACACCCTAGCGGCTTTGGAGGTCGGGGTGTTGACGGAGTGGCGGGCCACCTTGATCGTGCGCGAGAGCGCATGCCTGGATGTCGAGGACCGGCGGATGCTAGATGCCGAGATGTGTGCTGACCCGGACAGATTGAACGGGATGGGCGATGCTCGGCTGGCAGCGGCGGCGAAGACAATCGCCTATCGGCTCGATCCACACGCCGTGGTCGATCGGGCCGCGAAGGCCGAGACCGAGCGCACAGTGAGTATCCGACCCGCGCCGGACACGATGACGTATCTGACCGCACTATTGCCGGTCGCACAGGGAGTGTCGGTGTACGCCGCGCTGCGGCGGGAGGCCGATATCTGCCTCGATGGGCGCTCGCGAGGCCAGGTTATGGCCGACACTCTGGTTGAGCGGGTCAGCGGCCGGAGCGCAGCGACGGCGGTGCCGATCGCGGTCAATCTGGTGTTGTCCGACGAAACCCTCTTCGGTGCTTCCAACGAGCCTGCCGACGTCAACGGCTACGGTCCCATCCCAGCGACTGTTGCGCGCGGGTTGATTTCAAGCGCAGTCGGCGACGAGCGGTCGCGGGCGACGCTGCGTCGGCTCTATGCGCATCCGGGGTCCGGCGCCCTGGTGACCATGGAGTCCAGAGCCCGGCTGTTTCCTCGCGGGTTGGCGACCTTCATCGCGCTCCGGGATCAGCGCTGCCGTACGCCCTACTGCGACGCACCGATCCGGCATCGCGACCACGCTCGGCCGTGGGTGGCGGGCGGACCGACGAGTGCGGACAACGGGCTCGGCCTGTGCGAACGGTGTAACTACGTCAAAGAGACTGGTGGCTGGCTCGTCGAATCGCATGTCGATGAAAAAGCAACTCACACAGCGGAATTCACAACCCCGACGGGTGCGCAATATCGGTCGGGAGCACCTCCGTTGCCGGGATCGACCGCCCGGATCGAGATCAGCGAAATGGAGACCGCCGTCAGGGTAACGTGCGCACGGTGGCACGCCGCGTAGATAGCCGGTGGCCTGCACATTCTCCAACGAGTACGGTGTTAGCGCGGACGAGTTGGCCGGGCGACCGCGGCTCGTGCTCATGCAGCAGCGAGTCGAGGAAAGTCCGGACTTCACAGAGCAGGGTGATTGCTAACGGCAATCCGAGGCGACTCGCGGGAAAGTGCCACAGAAAACAAACCGCCACCCTCGCGGTGGTAAGGGTGAAACGGTGCGGTAAGAGCGCACCAGC
>DASXJI010000232.1:0-3214 GCA_036497495.1 Mycobacterium sp. | reverse complement strand
CCGGCGGATCGCGCTTGGTCAGCGGATAGTCTTCGCTCCGGGCGCCGCCGGGATGAGCGAGTCGGCGTTGCGAATCGTGTTGAGTCACGAGCTTTTTCACTATGCGGCGCGCGCCGACACCGCCGTGGATGCACCTCGCTGGCTGACCGAGGGCGTGGCCGACTACGTCGCGCGGCCGCACACGCCGCTGCCCGACGTCACGCCGCTTCCCACCTCGCTGCCGTCCGACGCCGACCTGGCCGCTCCGGGCCCGCAGCGGTCGCAGGCCTACGACCGCGCCTGGTTGTTCGCGCTTTTCGTCGCCGACACGCGTGGAGCGCCGACGCTGCGGGCCCTGTACCGGGCCGCCTGCGGTGACGCGCATACCGATCTGCCCGATGCTGTCCACGACGTGCTCGGCACCGACCCGGCGGGGATACTCGCCGACTGGCAGCAGTGGCTGACACGTCAGCCCACGCGCTGAACGCCGATTTCGACGCTCGGAGCCGTCAGGCTAGCCTTCGTAGGTGTCCCGGGTCCTGCTGGTAACCAACGACTTTCCGCCTCGGCGCGGTGGCATCCAGTCGTATCTGTTCGAGTTGGTGTCGCGGCTGGCCGCTACCGGCGGGCACACCCTGACGGTGTACGCGCCACAGTGGAAGGACGCCGACACCTTCGACGCGCAGACCGTCGGCTATCGCGTGGTGCGACACCCTGGGTCGCTGATGTTGCCGGTACCCACCGTCGGCTCCCGGATGCGCCAGCTGATCGCCGAAGACGACATCGACACCGTCTGGTTCGGTGCCGCGGCGCCGCTGGGCCTGCTGGCTCAGCGCGCCCGTCGAGCCGGTGCCGGCCGGGTGCTGGCGAGTACTCACGGTCACGAGGTGGGCTGGTCGATGCTTCCGGTGGCACGGTCGGTGCTGCGTCGCATCGGCGAGGACAGTGATGTCGTCACATTCGTCAGCCGATACACCCGAGGGCGGTTCGCGTCGGCGTTCGGACCGCAAGCCCGGTTGGAACACCTGCCGCCCGGCGTCGACACCGAGCGGTTCCGTCCCGATCCGGGCAGCCGCGCCGAGTTGCGCGGCCGGTACGGTCTGGGCCAGCGGCCCACGGTGCTATGCCTGTCCCGGTTGGTACCGCGCAAGGGTCAGGACATGTTGATCAGGGCACTGCCGGCGATCCGGCAGCGGGTGGACGGCGCTGCGCTGGTCATCGCCGGCGGGGGACCGTATCTGGACACGCTGCGCGGGCTGGCCGAGCGCTTCGGCGTGAGCGATCACGTCACGTTCACCGGCGGTGTTCCATCGGCTGACCTGCCCGCTTACCACGCAATGGCCGACGTGTTCGCCATGCCGTGCCGGACCCGCGGTGCCGGGCTGGATGTCGAAGGGCTGGGTATCGTCTTCCTGGAAGCGTCTGCCACTGGTGTGCCGGTGATCGCCGGATCCTCAGGTGGCGCGCCGGAAACGGTGCGGCACAACCAGACTGGGCTGGTGGTCGACGGTCGTTCGGTGCACCAGATCACCGACGCGGTCAGCGAGCTGCTGGCCGATCCGGATCGGGCCGCCGCGATGGGGGCCGCCGGCCGGGAGTGGGCCACCGCGCAGTGGCGGTGGGACGATCTGGCCGAGCGGCTGTCCGGCCTGCTCAGCGGCTAGTCCTTGTTGTAGATCGCCTCGATGTCGTCAGCGAATTTCTCGGCAACCACCTTGCGCTTCACCTTCATCGTCGGGGTCAGTTCGCCGGTGTCCTCGGTGAAGTCGACGGGCAGAATGCGGAATTTACGAATCGACTCCGCATGCGACACAGACAGATTGGCCTGTTTGACGGCGCCGTCCACCTCGGCGAACAGATCGGGGTCGTTGGCCAGATCGCCCACCGAGGAGCCGGCCGACTTGCCGTTGCGTTGCTTCCAGCCTTCGAATGCCTCGGGATCGATGGTGATCAACGCTCCAATGAACGGCTTGGCGTCGCCGACCACCATCGCCTGGCTGATCAGCGGGTGCGCCCGCAACTGGTCCTCCAAAACGGCTGGGGCGACGTTCTTTCCACCGGCGGTGACGATGATCTCCTTCTTGCGACCGGTGATCGTCAGAAATCCCTGTTCGTCGACTGCGCCCAGGTCGCCGGTCTTGAACCAGCCGTCCTCGAACGCCTCGCTGGTGGCCTGGTCGTTGTGCCAATAGCCGTCGAACACCACACCGCCGCGCAGCAGCAACTCGCCGTCGTCGGCGATGCGCATACTGTTGCCCGGCAATAACTTTCCGACTGTACCGACCTTCAGCGCATCGATCTGGTTGACGGTGATCGCCGCACTGGTCTCGGTCAGGCCGTAGCCCTCGTAGATGGTCAGGCCGACGCCGCGATAGAAGTGGCCCAGCCGCGCGCCCAGCGGTCCACCGCCGGACACCGACGCGTTGCAGTCGCCGCCCAGCGCCGCGCGGAGCTTGTGATACACCAGCCGATCGAACAGCGCGTGCTTGGCGCGCAGCAGCAGACCCGGGCCGCCGTGATCGGATGCCTCGCTCCAGTCGACGGCGGTTTGGGCGGCGATCTCGAAGATGCGGCCCTTGCCGTCGTTGGCGGCGTTCTGCGCGGCGGTGTTGTAGACCTTCTCGAACACCCGCGGCACCGACACCACGACGGTCGGCTTGAACACCGCGAACATCGGCACCAAATTCTTGATGTCACTGGTGAATCCGACGACGACCTTGTTGTGGAATGCGCACAGCGTCAGCGCCCGCGCGAGCACATGCGCGAGCGGCAGGAACACCAGCAGCCGCTCACCTTTGCGCAGCAGCGTCGGCAGCACCGCCTTGGCTCCGCGGGTCTCGTAGACCAGGTTCGAGTGGCTCAGCTGGCAGCCTTTGGGGCGTCCGGTGGTACCCGAGGTGTAGATCAGCGTCGCCGGATCGTCGGCGCGTAGCGCCTCCACCCGAGCGGTGAGCTCGGCCGAGTCGACCGACGCGCCGTCCTGCTCGAGTTGGTCCAGCGCTTTAGGACCCGATCCGTCGATATGCAGCACGCGCCGCAGTTCGGGCAGATCGCCGGCCAACTCGGCGATCATCGAAGCGTGGGCATCGGTTTCGGCGAAGGCCATCACCGCGCCCGAATCGGTCAGCACCCAACGCACCTGCTCAGCCGATGACGTCTCGTAGATCGGGACGGTGACGCCGCCGACCGCGAGGATGGCCTGGTCCAGGATCGCCCACTCGTAGCGGGTGGCCGA
>DASXJI010000231.1:0-7448 GCA_036497495.1 Mycobacterium sp. | reverse complement strand
GGTGGCCTCGGGCACGCACGACGTTGTCATCGCCGGCGGCGTGGAGCACATGAGCCACGTCCCCATCGACTCCCCCATCAAGATCTCCGAGCTATACGGCGACCCCTGGCCGGCCGAGCTACGCGACCGCTACGCCTTTGTGCACCAAGGTGAAAGCGCCGAGCTCATCGCCGACCGTTGGGAGCTGGGCCGTGACGAGATGGATGCCTTCGCCGCGCGGTCGCACCAGAACGCTGCCAAGGCCATCGCCGACGGCCGCTTCGTCGGTGAGATGGTTCCGATGACCCTCGACGGCCAAGTCCGCCACGCTGACCAGTGCGTGCGCCCGGAGACCACGGTGGAGACTTTGGCCAACCTCAAACCGGTGTTCCGCAAGGAGGGCGGGCGGATCACCGCGGGGTCATCCTCGCCGATCAGCGACGGCGCAGCCGCCGTTTTGCTGTGCTCCGGTGACGCGGCGCAGCGGCTGGGATTGCGACAGCGCGCCCGCATCGTCGACCAAACCACCGTCGGTGTCGATCCGATCATCATGCTGACCGGGCCCATCCCTGCTACCCGGAAGTTGTTGCAGCGCAACAATCTCAGCATCGATGACATCGACCTATTCGAGGTCAACGAGGCCTTCTCTTCGGTGGTGCTGGCCTGGCAGCGCGAGCTGCGTCCCGACGTCGACCGCGTGAACGTCAATGGTGGTGCGATCGCGTTGGGCCACGCCGTCGGCGCGACCGGGGCCCGGTTGATCGCCACCCTGATCCCCGAACTCGAACGCCGCGACGCCGACCTCGGGCTGGTGACCATGTGCTGCGGCGGGGGCCTGGGGACAGGAACCTTGATCCAACGGGTACCGACGTGATCAATCTCGGCGACTACGTGACGGCTGGCGCCGGCGTCTGGTGGGGGCAGGCCGCCGCCGAGCCGCGGCCTCTGGTCGACGCGCTGATCGAGCAGACCGACCAGATCGGCCCGTTACGAGTTTTCACCGGGCTGAGCTGGAATGACCAACTCGCTGTCAGCATGCCCGACGCTCTGTCGATGGTCTCCTACGGCGGGCTTGGTGAGCTCCGTGAACTCAGCAAATCGGGGCGACTCGAGGTGGTGCCCTGCCACTACTCGGCGCTGCCGCGAATGTTCGCGGAGCGCCGTCTGCCGTGCGATGTCGGCTTGGTGCAGGTGTCACCGCCCGACGCCGACGGGATGTGCTCACTGGGCGTTGGTGTCGACTATGTCGCCGACGCCATTCCGCACACGCCGACACTGATCGCTGAGATCAACGCTCAGATGCCGGCCACCCTGGGAACCACGCCGATACCACTCGATCGCTTCGCCGCGACCATCGCCACTGACCGGGCCCTGCCCGAGGACGTACTGCGGGCGCCCAGCGAGGCCGACCGGGTCATCGCCGCCCGGATCGCTGAGCTCATCGACGACGGCGACACTGTTCAACTCGGGGTCGGATCGTTGGGTTCGGCCGTGCTCGACGCCCTGGATTGCCATCAGGATTTGGGCATCCACACCGGGATGATCACCGATGGCCTGCTCCGATTGATCGACAAAGGCGTGGTCACCGGCAAGCTTAAGGAGATCGACACCGGCCTGGCTGTCGTGGGGACCGCGCTGGGCTCGGCAGAATTGTATAAGCGCGCCGGCGACCTGCCGGTGCGCTTCCTGCCAACCAGTTATACCCATGCCCCGCAGGTGCTTTCGCAGCTGCGTTCGCTGGTCTCGGTCAACTTCGCCGTCGAGGTCGATCTCACCGGCCAGGTCGGCGCCGAGGTAAGCCACGGCGTTTATATCGGTGCCGTCGGCGGTCAGGTGGATTTCGGCAGGGCCGCCGCTTTGACCGGTAAGCGATCCATCATCGCGCTGCGGGCGACCTCGCGCGGCACCTCGACGATCAAGCCCGCGCTCGACGGCGGTGTCGTCACCACCACGCGCTCCGACGTCGACACCGTCGTCACCGAATACGGCGTCGCGCATTTGCGCGGGTGCAGCCTCGCTGAACGAGGACGCAGGCTCAGCGCGATCGCCGCCCCCGAATTCCGCGACCAGCTTGACCGCGAAAGGAGCACATTGTGAATAGATTGCCCGCGCACGTCGACATCCGCGAGGTGGGCCCGCGCGACGGCTTTCAGAATGAACCCGAAACCATCGCCACCGCCGACAAAATCGATCTGATCAACCAGCTGGCTCGGACCGGGCTGCGCCGCATCGAGGTTGCCAGTTTCGTGCGACCAGATGTCATCCCCCAGCTGTCGGACGGCGTCGAGGTGCTGCACGGCATCGATGTGCCCGACTACGTGTCGCTGATGGTATTGGTGCCCAACAGCAAAGGACTCGACAACGCACTCAAGGTGCGCGAGACCTTCTCCGAGGTGGCAATCTTCGTCAGCGCCTCGGAGACACATAACAAGAAGAACGTGAACCGAAGCATCGCCGAGTCGATGGCCGACAACGAAGTCATCGCTAAGCGCATCGTCGCCGAGGATCTGCGGTGCGCCGCCGTCATCGCGACCTCGTACGGTTGTCCGTTTGAGGGCAAGGTGCCGATGAAGCGGGTGCTCGACATCGCCGAGCAGTTCGCTGCTGCGGGCGCCAGCGAGGTCGGATTCGGCGACACCACCGGGATGGCCAATCCCGCCTATGTCGGTGAGTTCTTCGCTGCCGCTATCGAACGGCTGCCCGGTGTCGAGGTCACCGCCCACTTCCACAACACCCGTGGCCAGGGACTGGCCAATGCTTACGCCGCGCTGCAGGCCGGGTGCACCAGCTTCGAATCCAGCTTCGGCGAACTCGGCGGCTGCCCGGTGCCTGCCGGTTCGACCGGAAACATCGCCTCGGAGGATCTGATTAGCATGTTCCGAGAGATGGACGTGTCCACCGGGGTATCGCTGCCCAGCTTGATCAACGCGGCCCGCGCCGCCCAAAGCGTGCTCGGCCGCAAACTGACCAGCCACTCCATCGTCGCCGGTCCGATCGACTGGACACCCAATCCGGGCGCTAAGTCCTGCCGCTAAGCAGTCCATTACTCAAAGGAGAGAACTGATATGTCCAACCGCGTCGCGCTCGTCACCGGCGGAGCCCAAGGCATCGGCCAAGGCATCTCTGAAACC
Organism: Mycobacterium sp.; assembly: GCA_036497495.1. Classification (GTDB taxonomy): domain Bacteria; phylum Actinomycetota; class Actinomycetes; order Mycobacteriales; family Mycobacteriaceae; genus Mycobacterium. The sequence continues at coordinate 4,338 of DASXJI010000231.1, read as the reverse complement.
CTGGGCGCCAACGGGTTTCGGGTCGCTGTCGCCGACCTCAACCTGGAGGCGGCCGAAGCCACCGCAAAGCGAATTGCCGAAGCAGGCGGTGAAGCCATCGCGGTCCACGTCGATGTGACCGATACCAACTCGGTACGCGGCGCGGTCAAGACAGTCGCCGACGAGCTCGGGGACATCGAAATCGTCGTCAACAACGCCGGTTGGGACAACTTCATGCCCTTCCTGAAGACTTCAGAGGACTTCTGGGACAAGATCCTTGACATCAACTTTAAGGGCGCGCTGCGCGTCGTCCATACGGTCGTGCCGGGCATGGTGGACCGCGGATTCGGACGGGTGATCAACATCGGTTCGGACGCAGGCCGGGTCGGGTCGTCGCTGGAAGCGGTTTATTCCGGCGCTAAGGGCGGCATCATCGCGTTCACCAAGACGCTGGCCCGCGAGGTGGCGACCAAGGGTGTGACCGTGAATACCGTCTGCCCCGGCCCCACAGACACCCCGGCGCTACGCAAGTTCGCCGACAGCTCCGGGCAGGACGCCGACAAAGTGCTCGGCGGGATGACCCGCTCCGTGCCTATGAAGCGACTGGCTCAGCCCTCGGATATCGCAGCCGCCGTCGCCTTCTTCGCCTCCGATGCCGCCGAGTACATCACCGGCCAGACGCTGTCCGTCAGCGGTGGCCTCACCATGGCGTAGCGGTCAAACCGCTACGCAAGAAGTCAAGGAGAGAGATCAATGATTCTGTCCGAGAACGGTTCACCGGTAAGCCTGCGCATCACGGGCTCGGTGATCGAGATCGTACTCAACCGGCCGCCAGCCAACGCGTTGGGCCTGCCAATCATCGACGGGTTGCATAAAGCGCTCGATGCCGCTGATGCCTTGCCCGCCAAGGTCATTGTGGTGTCCTCGGCGGTGCCTGGCTTCTTCGCGGCCGGTGCCGACATCAAGCACATGTCGTCCGTGGACGCGGCATCGTTCGGTGCATATGGGGACGCTCTCCGCGGCGCCGTCGAGCGTCTGGCAGCCCACCCCGCGGTGTCGGTGGCTGCCGTCGACGGGCTAGCCCTGGGTGGCGGTCTGGAGCTGGCGATGGCGTGCACGCTGCGTGTCGGCGCTGCGGGGGCGCGGTTTGGTTTGCCCGAAGTCAAACTCGGCCTCATTCCGGGCGCTGGGGGGACGCAGCGCCTGCCCCGTCTAATCGGACGGGGCCGAGCATTGGACATCATGCTCACCGGACGCGAGGTGGAGGCGGACGAGGCGTTCTGGATCGGGCTGATAGACCGTCTTGCTGAACCGGATACCACCGCCAGGGCAACGGCATGGCAGCTGGCCGTTGCGTTGACTGGCGCCTCATCACCCGCGCAGCGTGCGGTCGTCCGCACGGTGGCCGCGGCGTATGACCGCCCGCTGGCCGAAGGTCTGCGCCACGAGGCCGAACAGGTCCAAGAGCTGTTCGAACAGGGCGAGGCAGCCGAGGGCATTCGGGCGTTCATCGACAAGCGCGCCCCCGAATTCGTTTGATGCAAAGGAACTTCCGATGATAGATCTCGAACGGCGTTATCAGACATTGCTTCTCGAGTCACCCGCGGACGCTGTACTCCAACTGACGTTGAACCGGCCCGAGCGGCTCAACGCAATGACAGTAACCATGTTCGACGAACTCGAGTCGGTCGCGCGCGCGATCGCGGACGACCGTGACGTCCGCGTCGTGATCCTGACCGGTGCCGGTAGGGCATTCTGCGCGGGCTACGACCTGGACGAAGCCGAGGAACTGGCCTCGTTGTCGGCCTTGGGCATGCTTGACCGCCAGGAGCGCGCGGCCCGCGCGCTGAGCGCCGTGCGGGCAATACCGGTACCGGTGATCGGCGCGGTGAATGGGCCCGCCGCCGGCGGTGGCATGTCGCTCACCCTGATGGCCGACATCCGACTCGGGTCGCCTGCCGCGAAGTTCAACGCCGCGTTCGTACGGATCGGGCTCTCCGCGGGCGACCTGGGGGCGTCCTGGCTACTGCCGCGGCTGATCGGCCCGTCGGCGGCCGCCGAAATCGGTTTCACCGGACGTATCGTCGACGCAGAAGAAGCTGAACGGCTCGGCCTGCTCAACCGGGTGACTGGTCCCGACGACTTGCTCGACCAAACCCTGGTCATGGCAACCCAGATCTGCGCCAACTCCCCCGGCGGCATCCGGATCTCCAAACGCGCATTGCAGGCGAACATGGAAGTCGCATCCTTCGCCGCGGCGCTCGAACTGGAAAACCGCGGCCAGGCACTGCTGACGCGCTGCGACGACATGACCGAGGCGTTGCAGGCCTTCAAGGCCAAGCGACCACCAAACTTTTCCGGGCGGTGAGCATGAGCACCGCCACATCGCACTGGAATCGGGTATCGCGGCGGCCGCTGGCCGATGTGCTCGGCGAGCTGCATACGGCCCAGAACCTGGCCTTCGATGAACTTCGACCAGGCATCGTTGTCATGTCGGTGAACCGGCCACACCGTGCGAACTCGCAGACAGTCGACATGTTCGGCGAAATAGCCTGGGCCACTGCATTGTTGCGTAATGCCCCGTTACATGCATTGATCGTCACCGGGGCGGGTGGAAAGGCGTTCTGCACCGGCTTCGATCTGGACGAGGTGGACGTCCTGGCCCGGATGTCGGTGTCAGAGTTCACCGATCTCGTTGAGACCGCCGCGGCCGGGTCCACCGGGCTGCGCGCTCTGCCGTACCCGGTGATCGCCGCGGTCGGCGGCCCGGCGGCCGGCGGTGGTTTGTCACTGGCGTTGGCCGCCGACATCCGCGTCGCCGACCAGACCGCCAGTTTTAGCGCCGGATTTGTGCGGGTCGGGTTGTCCATTGGCGAGCTAGGCACTTCGTGGAATTTGATCCGGCTGATCGGGCCGGGCCGGGCTGCGGAGCTGGCGTTCACCGGGCGGACGGTGCGAGCCGTCGAAGCCCGTCACATCGGACTGGCCGACCGGCTCGCCGAGACGGGCAGTGCGCTCGACGCAGCGATCGAGCTGGCCGAAACGGTCGCGGAAAACTCCGACGACAGTATGCGATCCACCAAGAACGCACTGGTCCGCAATCTCGAGAACAACTCCTTCAGGTCCGCGCTGGAGATGGACACCCGCGGCCAGGCGCTAGCCCTGCAGGTTCCGACCACCCGCAGCGCACTGTTGAAGCTGCAGGAGGAGTCACAGTGACCGCATCGGAAGAACTGCGCACCGGGCTCGGCCCCGCCGATGACCTCCGGCACCGATCGGTGGCCGGGGAGAGAACGCGTGACTCCCTGTTCTGGGAGCTGATCATGCCGGAAGAACAACTTGGCCTCCAGGTCTACCTTTACCTGACGGGCAGCGGTAAGGCCGGCTACAACGTCTGCGTCTGGGGCCCGGATGCCCGCCCTTTGGCGCTGCACCTCCACCAGGGGCGGGTGCCCGATCATTCCGATCTCGACGACTTCTCATTCGACGGGCTGACGCTCACGCAGCCTGAGTTACGCAAGTCCTGTGTGCTGGCCTACCAACGTGACGACGTGCGAATCGATTTCGCGTTTACCGGTATTCACGATGCGTTCAGCTACCACTCCAATCCGGACGGGCTGCCTTCGTGGTTTGCGGTGAATCGGATCGAGCAAACCGGACGGGTGCACGGAGCACTCGAAGTAGCAGGCCGGCGCATCGAATTAGACCGCATGGGACATCGAGATCACTCGTGGGGGGTTCGCGACTGGGGTATCCCGCAACATTGGAAATGGTTCGTTGCGTACACCGAATCTGGCCGCGCGATCAACGGGTGGATTTGGATCGCCATGGGCGAGTGGGGTTTCGCGGGTTACGTCGTGCGCGACGGGGTGACCTTCCCGGTCCGTAACATCGATCACCACGCCGACTACGACGAGCAGATGCGCCAACGTCGGCTGGGGGCGACGTTGACCGACATCACCGGTGCGCAAACCGAGCTGGAGCTTGACGTTTTCGGTGTGATCGAGTTGCCGACCCACGATAGGTTGCAGACGGTTATCCGCGAAGGCGCCTGCACAGCCGTCATCGACGGTGAAGAGGGGGCAGGGCAATTTGAGACGCATTGGCAGGGAAGCTACCTGGACTACCTTTCGAAACAGGACATGTGATGTGGTCATGGTCTGACGCCGACCTCCAACGGCTTGGCTCTTTCCTCGCCGACCATGGCCTGTGCGGTCCGGCGGTCACCGCGCAGGCCATTGGCGACGGGCACTCGAACCTGACATTCCTTGTTTCGGATGGATTTTCACAGGTAGTGGTGCGCCGACCACCGCCACCTCCGCTCCCTCCCGGCGCCCACGATGTGCTACGTGAAGCGAA
>DASXJI010000230.1:0-8584 GCA_036497495.1 Mycobacterium sp. | reverse complement strand
CCATTCAGGACGCGCCCATACCAATTCTGAGCCACGTCTACGCCGCACTCAAAAGCCGTGATGTCTCATTTGACGAAATGGAGGAATTGGCACTACATTTCGCGGCGTACTACGGCTGGGCCAAGGCATCTCATCTCAGCGAGGTGATCACCGAGCAAAAGCAGCGCGTCCTCAGTGAGTGGGCGACAGAAGCTCAGGAAACCTCATGAGCATCGCCGAAACCGTTCCGCCCGCCGCACCCGGCGATCCAGTCGGTCTCCTGGTGGGCGGGGACCGGGTCACCACGTCATCGGGGGCATTCCACGAGCACATCTACCCTGTCGTCGGCGTCATCGCGCCCTGGAACGGTGCCCTGATTGTCGCGGGATCCTGCGTGGCCCCGGCATTGGCCGCGGGAAACGCGGTGATCTTCAACCCATCCGAGCTGGCATCGTTAGCGTCACTGCTCTTCGGTGAACTGTGCGTCGAAGCCGGCCTGCCACCGGGACTGGTCAATGTCGTACCCGCTGGCCCTGACGGTGGGCAAGCTCTGGCCGAGCATCCCGGCATCGGAAAGATCCATTTCACCAGTAGCGGCGCCACTGTGCGCAAGGTCCTGCAATCGGCGGCGATCAACCTCACCCCTGTCGTGGCCGAACTCGGTGGGAAGTCCGCCAACGTCGTCTTTGCCGACGCCGATCTGGACACCGCCGCCATGATCTCCGCCCATCAAGGCCCGCTGATCCAGTCCGGTCAAAGCTGCGCTTGCGCAAGCCGGCTCCTGGTGCACAAGTCGATTTACGACACCTTCGCGGAAAAATTCCTGACCTACGTCACCACGGCGACAATCGGCGACCCCTTCGATCCCGCGGTGACGTTCGGACCCGTCATCAACGCGGCCGCCGTCGACCGGATACTGGAGGCAATCGACAATGCCGTCAGCGCCCCCGCCGGCGAGCTGCTCAGCGGCGGGCATCGCATCGGGGGCGAACTTGCCGATGGCTACTACATCGAACCAACCGTTTTCGGAGACGTCGACAACTCGTCGAAGCTGGCGCAAACGGAGACATTCGGGCCGGTGGTGTCACTTATCAGGTTCAGCGATGACGCCGAAGTAGTGCGGATCGCCAACGACACGCCCTACGGCCTCAACGCGTTCATACACACCCGCGACCTCAACCGCGCACACCGCATCGCCCGTCAACTCGAAGCCGGCTCGGTATGGGTCAACAAATTCAGCGACATCGAACCCCAAGGGCCCTACGGCGGCTCCAAGCAAAGTGGGTTCGGCCGCACCGGCGGCATCGATGGTCTGCGCGAGTTTCAACGGACGAAAAACATCCGCATCGGTATGGGTTGAGCGAGCCGCGTGAGAGTCGGATTCATCGGGCTAGGCAGTCAGGGTGGCCCCATGGCGCGCCGCATCATCATGGACGGCTACCAAACGACGCTTGGCCAGCACTTCATCCGGGTTCAACTCCGTTCACCCCACCAACGTGAACACGCCACTGTTTATGAACAAGGGAACGATGAAGCTGTTTCGCACAATTCATGCACGTTCTACCGATCGGGTGGGTCGAGCCGGTGGACATCAGCAACGCGGTGCTATTCCTGGCCTCCGATGAATCCCGTTACATCACAGGGCTTCCCCTCACCGTTGACGCAGGAAGCATGCTCAAGTAGCCACTCGGCCAGCTGCCCTATGAATCCACTGCCCACCGGTCGCGTTCATGTGCCCGGAAGTGATCCGGGAGGGTGGCCACCCACGAGCGGCGCAGGATCGCGCGCGAACCGAAGGCGCGTCTAAACTTCGCTACGAGCTACGGCCTTTCACAGCCTCGTCGGTTGTCGTGCCGTTCAAGCAATTATCTGGGCCAGTCAAGGCGTGGCTGAACTTGAGTGCGTCCACCAGTTCGGCTATCGCCTTTTCGCCCTGCCCGCCGACGACGGCCTCCGAAAAGCAGGTTTCGAGGTGGTTGTGCAGCATGACCCGGTTCGTGCGCTCCAATGCCGACTGCACCGCAGAAATCTGCTTCATCACGTCCACGCAGTAGGCGTCGGATTCCAGCATCCGGATGATCCCGTCCAGATGGCCACGGACTGTTTTGAGCCGGTTGAGCGCGGAACGCTTTTTGGCCGTCAACTCCTCTGACATCAGCGTCCCCTTCCAGCAGCGCGTGCCAACCCCGGCGGGGTGAACTACGCCAAGCCTAGCCTAGCGCACCCACCCCACCTGGGGTGGGGTAGCATGACCTCCGTTATTCCAACACAGGAGGTTCACCATGGCCGATACAACCGACGATCCGGGCACCACACAACCGACCGAGCCCAGCCGCCTGAACCAGGCGCTGGCGTGGGTGGGCATCGTCGCCGGCGGACTGTTCGTCGTGGGCGCGATTTTCTTCTCCGGCTTCTTCTTGAACTGGAGCGAGCACATGCACATGCAAATGGGGCATGCGGCGATGGGCCACGAATCGAAGGATTGCTGCGCCGACATGAAGATGGCCGACATGAAGCCCGGTGACATGAAGCCAGGTGACATGAAGCCGGGCGCGATGGGACCTGGGATGACGGGCACGCAGTCGGGACGGTAACCCGTTGAGGCGCAACGGTTCCACGGACTGAGGCCGTGCGTCGAGCCAATGAGTGCCGAGCCTAGCGTGTCATGTGCCGGGGTCGGTACTCGCTCCTAACCGGTCAAGCAGCGTGCATACCCGCTGTTCGATCTCGTCGCGGATCGGTCGTATCGCCGCGAGTGATTGGCCGGCCGGGTCGGCGAGAACCCATTCTTCGTAGCGGCGTCCGGGCAAGACCGGGCAGGAGTCCCCGCACCCCATGGTGATCACCACGTCCACCGCTTCGAGCATGTCCATGGTCCACCGCTTCGGTTGTTCGGTGGTGATGTCGATGTTCTTCTCAGCCATAGCTGCGACGACGGCGGGGTTTAGTTCGTCGGCAGGTTCAGAGCCGCCGGAGTAGACGTTGGCGCCGGCGCCCGCGAGGTGTTTGAAGAATCCCATGGCCATTTGCGAGCGGCCCGCGTTGTGAGTGCAAAGGAACAGCACTGCGGGACTGGCACTGGGCATCAGGCAAGGCTTTCGTGGGTGGCAGGAGCGAATCGTCCTCTTAGGGCTAGTGATACGTAGACCAGGGCAACAAGCACCGGCACTTCGATGAGCGGGCCCACCACACCGGCGAGTGCCTGTCCCGAGGTGGCACCGTAGGTGGCAATGGACACGGCGATGGCCAATTCGAAGTTGTTGCCCGCGGCGGTGAACGCGAGGGTGGTTGTACGTGGGTATCCCAGTCCGAGAACCGCGCCCAGCAGGTAACCACCGCCCCACATGACGGCAAAGTAGGCCAGCAGTGGCACCGCGATGCGGAGTACATCGAGTGGACGGCTGGTTATCTGATGTCCCTGCAGCGCAAAGAGAATGACGATGGTGAACAGCAGGCCGTACAGCGCCCACGGTCCGATTCTCGGCAGGAACGTTGACTCGTACCAGTCGCGTCCTTTGGCGTTCTCGCCGAAACGTCGGGTGAGATAGCCGGCGAGTAAGGGGATGCCGAGGAAGACAAGCACGGATTTGGCGATCTGCCACGGCGAGGTGCTGATGACGCTGCGTTCCAGGCCGAGCCAACCGGGGAGCACCGACAGGTAGAACCAGCCCAGGGCGGCGAACATGACGACCTGGAAGATGGAGTTGAGCGCGACCAGCACTGCCGCGGCTTCGCGGTCACCGCAGGCAAGGTCGTTCCAGATGATCACCATCGCAATACAGCGGGCCAGGCCGACGATGATCAGGCCGGTGCGGTAGTCGGGGAGATCGGGCAGCAGCAGCCACGCCAACGCGAACATCAACGCGGGGCCGACTAACCAGTTCAGCACGAGTGAGCTTGCCAGCAGTTTGCGGTCGCCGGTCACGGTGTCCAGCCGATCATAACGGACCTTGGCCAGTACCGGGTACATCATGACCAGCAGACCGAGCGCAATGGGCAGTGAGATCCCGTCAATCTGAACATGATTCAGAGCAGCATTGAGTCCAGGAACGAGCCGACCGAGTAGTAAGCCCGCTGCCATCGCGATGCCGATCCACACCGGCAGAAGCTGATCGAGCCGCGACAACTTCTCCACCGCAGCAGTGGGTGCCTCGGGTTGCGCTGGTCGGCTCACGATTCGTCCGCCGTGCCGTCGCTCGTCGCTGTGGCGCAGCACGCGCTATCACTGCCGCCAGAGTTCGCAAGGATCAGTGAGTCTGCGCCAAACGATTCGGAGTCTGCGAGAACTGTGTACACCTCCCACTTCTCACCCGCCGGTCCGGTCACCCACACCTTGTCCTGGGTCGCGAAGCAGCAGGTCGTCCCAATCTCCTCTTCGGTGAACATGCCCTCGTCGGTCAAGCGGGCAATCTCGGTGTGGACGGCGGCGCTCGATTCGACCTCTACGCCGAGGTGATTGAGAGTTCCACTGTGGCCGTGGTTTTCGATGAGGACAAGCTTCAAAGGAGGCTCGGTGACAGCGAAGTTCGCATAGCCAGGTTTGACCTTGGCAGGCGCGGTGTTGAACAGCTTGGAGTAGAACGCGATGGCCTCATCGAGGTCGTCAACATTGAGGGCGAGTTGAACGCGGGCCATGAGAACTCCGACCTATGTGGCTTATGTCGAACTACTGACTCCCTCGATAATGCCACCTCTTCGATATATGTCAACCTTTGTGGCAGGATGGTCGCATGCCAAAGACCTTGCCTGCGGTCGATATGTCCGCGCCGGTGTGCTGCTCGCCGGTGGCCGCTGGACCTGTCGACGATGCTGCCGCCTTAGCAATTGCGTTGCGGCTCAAGGCGTTGGCGGACCCGGTGCGAGTGAAGCTGGTCTCGCTGCTGTTCAGTTCGGATGCTGGCGAGGTGTGCAGCGGCGATCTGGCGTCGGCGGTCGAATTGACCGAATCGACCGTGAGTCATCACCTGTCCCAGTTGCGACGCGCGGGTCTGGTCGAATCCGATCGCCGTGGGATGAACGTGTATCACCGCCCGCGACGCGACGCACTCATCGCACTATGCACGGTGCTCGACCCGAACTGCTGCCGCTAGCCAGTTGTCGTGCACCGCATCCGTTCACGGCTCAGTGTTTGGGCAGTGGGTCAGGTGCCAGGCTGCCGTCGGGAGCGATATGGGCGAAGATCTGCTGGACCAAGGTGAGTACATGGGGGTCGTCGACGGTATAGATGTGGCGGCGGCCGTCTCGGCGTGCGCTGATCAGGCCGGCCAGGCGCAGCTTGCTCAAGTGCTGGCTCATGGTCGCAACTCCAACGCCGGTGCGTTCTGCCAGGGTGCTGACGTCGTGGACGGCTTGGGCGGCAAGCCACAGCACGTGTAGCCGTGTCGGGTTGCTCAAAAGTGTGAATGTGGCCGCGGCCGAGGCTAATTGCGGCCGGGTGGGTTCGGCGCGCGGAACCGCGTTCCCGGCTTCGGGTGGCCGTACTTTTTGCTTTGCCATGGCGGCATCCATTCTTATGCACTGGCGAGGATGGGATTCGCCCCTTCAAACATTCTAACACTTGCGAATATGACGAAACGTGCCAAAATGGGTAGTCAGTCGGCGAACTCACCGAACTCCTACTCATCCAGATCGCGAGGCACAGAAATGACTTCTCTAATCAACGAGGCGCCCGCCGCGGTCGCTATCCCCCAAGTGCGTTCGCCCCGCCCGCTGCGATCACTCGTTGCCGGCCTTGTCCTGGCGGTCGCGCCACTTGGCGGCATAGGAGTAGCGGCCTCGACCGCACACGCCGATGCCGCGGTCGACAGCAGCAATTTCCACGGAGCGCTCTCCTCCAGGGGCATCACCTTCGCGTCCAGGCAAGCCGCGACCGCCGCCGGTCGTGAGGTCTGCGATGAACTCGATCAAGGTAAGCGGGCGAGCGACGTCGCGAACAACGTGATGACACAGTCTGATTTGGACGGCTATCACGCCGGGTTTTTTGTCGGAGCCAGCATTGCCGCCTTTTGCCCGCGCCATAGCCAGTAGGACCAACGACTTCTAGCGTGACCAAGTGGCACGGTTTGAGCATCTGCGCCCTGAACTGCTCAAACTCCGTGGAGTCGCCAGCGCCACATCAAAGGTCCCTACACGATTTTTCTCATTCTGCGTATCCCGGTCCGTTCACCGGACCGGGCTATTGGCGCAAACCGCCTGAGCGGCAACAGTCACGACAGGCTGCGACAACACCACCAGTGAAGATGAGATGCCAGGGGTCAATGATATGAAGTCTCAACCTACGCACCGGTAATGGACTCGAAAACTCAAACGAAACAGACGCCCGCAGCGAAGTCAGGCGCCAACGTCTCACGCAAGGTGCGTTGGCTTCTAGCTGTCACTATGAGCCTCGAGAGCTTGCTGGTCATCTACTTGACGGTGCGTGACTTCGCGCTGGCCGCTACCCTAACGGCAACGATTGGCTCTGTGACATTGCTGGCTATTTCGGGCGTCGGTGTCTGGGCGGCATATGCGACTTGTAGGCAACACGACGGCTGGCTACGAGCAAGCTTTTTAGGCCAATTCTTCATTGCTGGCCTTGCGGGATACACAGTCGTGACCGACGTACGGAGTCCTCTTCCCCAGTTATTCGTCGCAGGATTTGCCTGCATCCTCGGCATCATCGCAATTTGCTGGGTCTTCTATTTACTCGGGCAGCGGGGTGGCGGCCCTCTCTCTGCGTGGTCGGCAACCATCGTCGCCCTAATTCCTGTTCTCGGCTTCGTGCAGTTTTGGCTGCAGACCGATTATCTGCCGCGAACTTCGCTGCCATTGGTTGACGTCAACACTGACCTGACTTCAACGGGGAAGACGGGAGACACGGTTTACCTCGAGGCGAAAGTGACCATCAACAATCGCGGTTCAGTACCGGTGTATGTCGGTGCGACAGTGATGCGAATTACGGCGTACCCTTGGCGGCCTCCTGGCACACGGACTCAGTTGCCGGACGCGATTCAATTCGCGCTTCCGGCGTCCATTCCGTACCGGGATGACCCGTTGCCGATCGAACAGCGTAAAACGCTGTATGCGAATGACCTTCTCCCAGTCGGCTACACGTTGGCTCCCGGTCAGTCGAACACCTACCGCAAAGTCGTCGATTTCGACTCTCACGAATGGAGACTCGCGCGTCTCGACGTGGACGGGATCTTTATGACGAGCCCGAACGTCGATGAAGTCTATACGTGCCCCGTTCCGCCGGGTGAAATTTGGTATCACGACCCCGACCACCCCGAGGGCACGCGCATACCGCCGCAGAAGTCGGCAGATGATCCCAAATTTCAGCAAGAGATCGTCAAACCTATCTATAAAAAAGTTCCCGGGGGCGTTCAACAGTTTTTCTGCCGAGAAATCCGCCTCAAGCCGCGAAATGTGGTTCATGAGATAGTCGGGGATCGAGTTAGGTTTGAAGTTTTGGCGATTTTCAACGATCCCACAAACCCAAACCTCCCATATCCGGCACTACTACTGTGGCCAGGCGTCAACGGCAACTACTTTCTTAATTCGCGTCAATGGCAAAAGGTCTCCGCTGCAAACCCAACGCTCGTGTATAACAAAATTGGCGTCGAGTACAGTCCATCGGAACAGTCAGCCACTCCCAGCGGCGGCACACCCTCGACTACCCAGCCGCCGCCGACTACCCAACCGCGGTAGCGTCTGATTTGTTTCTCGCGGAGCTAAGTGGGTGTGGAGCTAAGCGGATTCGAACCCCTGGCCTATTCGACGCGAACGAGTCCGCTTTCGGCGTTGGTGATGATTGGAACGGTTGACGGCACCGCAATGCTCAATCACGGCGCGGGTGCTGTTGGCTGTCGATAAGGGCAATTGAAGCTAATGCGACATAAGGAATGGTGCTGATCGTGGGCAAGCCGATGGATCGCGTTTAAGGCGACCCTGAACCGGGCACATCGACCCGCGCCTGCATAATCCATCCCATCGACTTGCCCGTGGCAAGCCCTTCATGGGTAGTTTCGTTGACCACCATGAATAGTGTGCGTCCGTCAACGCCACCAAGGCATGGTGCGACCGCCCAACCTCGATCGATGGCAATGCGATGGGTGATCCTGCCACCGGCAAGCACTCGGAGAAACTCACCGGTGTCGTAACATCCGACCCAGACTGCTCCTTCGGCGTCAACGCACAGACCGTCGGGATGACGCTCTTCCCGAAGGTCGGCGAATACGCGGTGCTCGCTGAGGGCGCCGTCGGGTTGAATCGAATACGCAAGAAGCCGTGAGCCGTTCATCTCGTTGACCACAAGGGTCAGCCCGTCGGGCAGCATCCCGAGGCCGTTCGGTCCCGCGAGATCCGTTGCAACGACTCGTAGCTCACCGTTGCGCTCGATAAGTCCGATTCCACCCCCCATCACAGTTCCGGTGCGCTGGTAGAGATCGACGAAGATGCAACCGTCCGGGGTGACGACAAGGTCGTTGGTCGACCACGCGACATGACTGATGTCGAACGTCTCGTGAACTGCTCCCTCGACGCCGACATAGTGGACTTTCGGAGCGAACAAGCTCGACACCACCAATGTCCCATCGGGTAGCCAACCCAAGCCTGAAGGACGCTCGAC
>DASXJI010000229.1:0-28065 GCA_036497495.1 Mycobacterium sp. | reverse complement strand
TCGAGCGCGCGTTCAACACCATCAAACACTGGCGTGGCCTGGCCACCCGATACGACAAACACGTCACCGTCTACCGCGGCGCCGTCGTCCTAGCCGCAGCACTCCAATGGCTCACCGATTTGGGAGACACGTCCTAGCCGTCGTCGTCGTTCGATGGGCGGCGACCGCAGACGCGATCGGCGAGGACGATGAGCCTGATAGCGAGTAGCCGGGCATCGGCTTCATTGTCTGCGTATCCCTCACGGATCAGCTGCTCGAACACCTTGCGGACCTTCTCGATGTCGTTCATTCGGTCACCGCCGAGCTTGTCCGCGCCCGAGTGGCAAATGGGTGACCGATTACAAGTGCCCCACCGCGGACGGCGGCCAGGCACCGCAGGGGTCCGTCGGCCTTGAAGACCCCGGACGGCAGGAGCACAGCGGGAGGGGTGCCATGCTCTCCATCCCCGCGATGTCGGCCACTTCCAGGCTGCGCGCGATTGAACGATCGCACGCAGAGTCGAACGTCCTGACAGACACCGGACGGGATGGCCGCGTTCGAACGACGCGGCGACAGTCGGGTCCGGGTGAGGTAGTCGCGCATGGTGTCGCGCCGCGCCGCGGAGGTGCGAGAGCCGCCGGGTCGGCCATCCCCCTCCTCATCGCCGCGCGCGCGACGGCCCTCCCGGCTGGGCTACCTAAGCCGTCTGACCGTCTAACCCGACGCTGTCTCGGCGACGCCGCAACGGGAGGGTTTGTGCCGCGCGCCAAGACAGCCGACCCCTCAGGGGCGGTGGTAGTTGCCGCCGCAAACCTCCGTTTACAGCCATGCCTCGCTTGGGTAAATCGCCGGGCGTGTGAGCAGACAGCGCCGCGCACGGGCCATGTCACGGGAGTTGCGGGCATGACTGGAGTGTCGGAGTCGTCAGTTGATGTCTTCGGGTGCGAGGCCGACCTGGACGGGTTGCGGGCGGAGCTGACTGCCGCACAGGAGACGATCGCGAACCTCAAGATCGCGTTGGCCACCAGCCGCCGAATAGGCCAAGCGCTAGGCATCCTCATGTGCGCCCACAAGATCACTGAAGCTGAGGCGTTCGCCATGCTCCGCACCGCAAGCCAGCACCAGCACGTCAAGATCAAGGACCTGGCCGAGGACGTCGTCTTGACCGGAACCCTCGCCGAGGTAGCCGAAGCCCTCTCACCCGCGCCAGCAAGGCGACTCGCGTAGCGAGCCGATGCGGGTCGTGACACTCGTCGGGTTGGACGCGCGCGAGTTGCCAGCCGATCTGGTCGCCGCGCCGCAGCGCGTCCGCCGGGTCGAGGCCGCCACCGTTACCCGCCGGCAGTACCTCGCCGCGCTTCGAGCCACCACGCCTGCAAGGGCTACCTGTACGGGCGAACCGATCTCCTGCGGATCATCGACGCGCCACACGCGTGCCGAGGAGTCAAGACCCCGCCCGGCCCGAGGGCCGGCGGCTCAGAGGTCACCTTGCGGGGTTGGCGTTGAGGTGCCGTCCGGGTTGGCCGTGGCCCCTGCCACATGGGCACGCGCGAGCGCGGCGGCTTCACTGTCGAGGGCCGCGCCGATCCCATCGGCGCGGGCGGCGTCGCGGTGTCGCTGACCGGTCTCAACGTTCCCAGACCGGTCGAAGGCGAGAGCTGCGGACTCATGCGCGCGCGCGGCGCTCAGGTGTGCGTCTCGCGAATACTCGTACTGCCGGATCGCCGCTGTCGCCGCCAGCGCGGCGGCCAGCCGTGACCGGTCCGCGTCGTCTACGTTGGCTGTCTCGCCGGACCGTAACCTTCTCAGGCGGTCTGCGAGCTGCGCGGCACGAGCCGCGGCGTCAACGGCCTGGCGACGCGCGGAACCTGCACGCCCGTCGCCATCGACGCTCACATCGCCACGCCCACCCACCAATGGTGCACCCGTTCGCCGAACCGGCGCACCAACCTACCGACTCGATCTGGTTGATCCTGGCGGAACGACCGGCGATCCGGTCGTTCGATGGTGCTCGCCTGACCCCTGGACACAAGGAGAGCCCGCCGGCGAAGGCTGGCGGGGTTGTGGTCACGTTGGATCTTTGATGTTGGGAAGGTAGGCCGAGGTCTGTTTCGATCTCGTGCAGGCGACAGCGATGCTGTTTCGCCTGCTCGTCGAGTCCGTAGCCTTGCCAGCCCCGCACGACGGTGCCGCCCGCTCTGGCGGCGACGAGGGGCAGGACGAGCACGCCGGCGATCACGCGGACTTCGTCTACTCGGGATAAGCGACCGTCGGAACGCTGCGCGCGGCGAGCCGGTGCCGGTCGGTGGTTGCAGCCCGGCAGGCGTATCCGTTGGTGAGTAGACCCGCCGACCGGCTACCGCCCGCTCAGCGCCGTGGTCACCAAACGTGGATGACGGCGAGCCGATGCTCGTGGTGGTGGGGTCTCTGAAGAACGGGTGCTCGTGTGGTTTGGTTGTGGTTTTAGAGGCCGAATGCTGACTTGAGGGCGGCGGCGGTGGCTGCGTTGCGCAGGAGGGCGGTTCCGGCGTTGGTGTCCAGCCAGCGGGTCAGGCTGTAGTGGTTGGCTGCGGTCGTCACGGTCTTACCGGAAAGGCGTGGGTCGATGACGACGAAGGCGACGTTGTTGCTGGCTGAGCGGTCGTCCTCGTCGAAGGTGACGACGATGGTGAGGTGGCCGGACGTATAGTCCGGGCCGGCCATCAGCTTCGGTATCCACCCGCTGAGCCAGGTGTCGGCGGTGGCCAGCGAGCAGTCATGCGCGTCGTTGCACAGATCGGGTGTCATCTGCCCGGTGACCGGCAGCCCTCCGGCGTTGATGTCGTTGACCAGGTTGCCGCTCGAGGTCGTTCCCATCGGTACGTCGTTGGCGGCGCAGCCGCTGCGGTCGGTCGCGTCGCTGAAGTAGGCCCACTCGTTGTGCTTGACCGCGTAGCTGCCCGAGTTGGTCAGCGCGCAGTTGGTGGGCATGGCTTCGGCGTAGACCTTCGCGGTCTTGCCGACGGCGCGGGTCTGTCCGAACACCGACGCGCCGCTGATCGGGTGCGAGCTGGGCGGGTTGTCGTCGGTGACGCCGAACGTGGTTCCGCCGCCGATCGCCAGGTAGTTCGGCAGCGAGGGGTGCGTCGTTGCGGTGTAGTTGGTCGCTTGCCCGTATCGGGAGGCCCACGCGGCGAGGTGCGGCATGTTGGCGATCGCCTGGGTGCGGCTGTGGTTCTCTTCGATGATCACCATGACCTTGTGCGCACCGGCGGGCGGCGGCGTAGTCGTGCTGCGACTCGGTGTCGGCGTCGAACTCGTCGGCGTCGGGCTCGTCGGCGTCGCACTCGTCGGCGTCGCACTCGTCGGCGTCGGACGCGTCGGCGTGGGACTGGGTGGACAGGTTTTGTGCTTCGCCCGACAAGCGCCGCTGCTGCCCTGCGCGGCGCCGGTCGAGGTTACCGACGCGGCGTTGGTCGAAACTCCGTAGAGGACGCCGGCCAGCATGACCAGCGCCACGGCACCAACCGCGGCCCGCCGCTTCTGCATGGAGCCTCCCTAGTCAGCCATCGGGCCGGCGGACAGCACAGCAAGGATTTTCGCCGCCAGCGTCCGGGAACGGGCCCGCCGAACGGTCGACCGGGGGAATGAGCGGCTACGGCACCGGCAGGTCGTGCCCGTTACGCCCATCATTTTGAGGGCATTCCCGACGCTAACCGCTTTGCCATGTGGCGCGGGTAAGGACCTCGCGGAAGTGAACGCGACCAGCAGACCGGCAACGTCTGACCTCGCGAACCCAGCGGCCGAGGCCGTTGAGAATCACGTTGCAGACCTCGCGCCAACCGACTTGCGGGCTCGACTTCTTCGGCGTGGGCGAGCACCACACCCCGCTCGATGCCGCTGTCCTCCCGACCTCGGAGGTGGCCGCCGCCACTTGGGATTCGGGGTAGACGACCGCGGCGCGATGGCCTGCAGCCGACGCCACGCAGTCGTCAGGGTTCTTGGCCGCCGCGCATAAGCAGTCCCTTGCACAGAGGGGCTCCTGCCTTGGGTGTCATGAGCCGGGCCCCGTGCCGGGGCCAGGCGAGCCTTTCACGAGCGGCTGCGGTGGCGCGGCGTACTAGAAACGCGCTAGGGCACGGTAAGGATGATGCGCTCATGCACGGTGCCGCTTTCAAGCCGGCGGTGGGCCTCGGCGGCCTGGCGCATCGGCATGGAGGTTTGCGCGCGAAGACGAAGCCGGCCCTCGGCCAGCATGGCCATCAAATCGTCCAGTGCGCGCGGAGCACGCTCGGGCGTGGGCTCGGACAGCGTGACGCCGAAGCGGGACGCGGCCGGGTCGGACAAGGTGATGACCCGCTCGGGTCCACCGGCCAACAGGGTCGCGTCCGCCAGCACACCCTTGCCGGCCGCGTCGAACACGGCGTCCACCGCGGCCAGATCGCGGACCCGCTCGACCAGGCCTGGGCCGTACCGCACCGGGGTCGCGCCCAGCTCGCGGGCGAGCGGTTCGTCGTGCTCGCCGACCACGCTGATCACCTTGACCCCCTGGGCGACCGCGAGTTGCGTGGCGATGACGCCGACCGACCCGCCGCCGCCGAACAGCAGCAGCGTCTGTCCGTTGGCGACATGCAGTTGTCGCAGGACCCCGACGGCGGCCTCGGCCGAACTGGGCAGCGCGGCGGCGTCGATCCAGGAAACCGTGTGGGGTTTGCGAGTCCAGATCGATGCCACCGTGTACTCGGCGTAGCCGCCGAGACTGAACAGCAGGGCCGCGACGCTGTCGCCCACGGCCGTGCCGGTGACGCTCGGCCCGACCGCGTCGACGGTGCCTGCCGCTTCGAAGCCGAGCACAGCGTCTGGGGGCAACGGGATCGCATCCCTGAGATAGCCGGCCCGCAAGGCGAGATCGGTCGGGCTGATCCCGGCCGCCTTCACCTTGATCCTGATCTGTCCCGCGCCTGGTTCGGTCAGCGGGATCTCGGCCCACCTGAGCACCTCAGGCGGACCGTATCCGGTCATCACTATCGCGTTGGCCATTTGGTTCTCCTTCCGTGTTTGCGGCCCGGCTCGGACCGCGATTGGTTCTCGCAATCGACGAAGTCGCCGCGCCGGCAATGCGCGCAACGGTTGCACTGGTCGCCGAGCCACCCGACGCCGAAGCGGTCACCGACCTCCCAGCCCTCCACGCCGTGTCCACCTGCGTCGATGCGACCGATCACTTCGTGACCCGGCACCCGCGGATACTCGACCGGCATCAAGGGCTCCGCAGCCGCACGGTCGCTATGACAGATGCCGCAGGCCTCGACTCGCCACGCGCGTGTCTGCGGTCCGGGTGTTTCATCGGCCACTCGACTATCTCGAGGGTGTGCGGTCCGGTCGCTTGTACTGCCCGATGCGTCTCGGTCATCGTTGATTCCCTTCAATGAGCGGTTCGACCGGCTCAGAGCGTCACCGGCGCCGATGTCGGATCAGGTTTTCGTTGGCCGTGGACGCCGTGTGCGAGTTCGCGCGCTGCTATCCGCTGCCATCCGCTGCCATCCGCTGCCACCTGCCAGCCGACGTCGGCGCGCCTCGCAGCGAGTGAGCCGAGCGGCCGGCAGAGCGTACGTACGCCAGCCCTTCACCAGGCGGCGGCCGGCGGTGATGGCCGATCGCTTCCCAGCAGGTGCGGCGCGGCAGTTAGCGCACCACGTCGCCGCGGTCTCGTCATGTCCACGCTCCCGAGTTCGTGGCCTCGTGCGAGCTTCTCGGCGGGCACGTGCGGCCATTCGTCATCGGCAAGCTACGTGACGTATCACGTGATCGTCAACGTGACATGTCACGGAATCACCGACCAGCGATCGCCGTGACCTGGAATGGCCCTGATCGAGTGCTTGGGCGGGTTGCTGGTCGCGGCGCCGGTGGCGTCGACGACGGTTCGCGTCGGTGCGTGCCGCCCGCGAAGTTGAGCACGGACTAGACCGTCCGGGGTCAGCGGTTGCTGGGCCAGGTCGTCCGCGCGGCTCGGCCAATCACGAGCGGAGTGCCCACGGCGAGAGCGACCCGGCAGTCGCCAGCACGTGTGCTGCCGAGGCTGCTCAGTCGTCGGCCGGGTGCCAGTCGACCGGCGGCGGAAGCGACCCGTGCTTGATGATGTTGGCGTACACGCCCTCCAATGCCGCGCTCAGCGGTTCCAGCAACGCCTCGGGCAGCCCATCGAAGAACAGACGCCGAACGAGGTCCACATGTCCGGGCGCCGCGTCCCAGACAGCCTGCCGTCCCGCGGGAGTCAGCGTCACCTCGGTGACCCGCTTGTCAGCTGCGGACAAAACGCACCCAACCAGGCCCCTCGCCGACATCCGGCGCACGTGATGGGACACCCGACTGCGCTCCCAACCGATCTGCGCAGCCAGCACCGTGATCGGCATCCGCCCCTCGTCGGCGACGCTCAACGCCGTGAGGACGTCGTAGTCGGGCAGCGACATCCCGGTGTCGGCGAGCAACTCGCGGTTCATCTCATACGCCAGGCGCAGCTGAACCCGGATGTAGGCCAGCCACGCCCGCTGCTGGTCCGCGTCCAGCCAACCACCGGCAGGCGCCGGGCGCGCTGCGCGCTTAGGTGACACGTCACGTGAGTGTACTCGACGTGGCGGATCACTGTAGCCAGAACGCGGTCCCCAACCCGCATCGCTGACCGCGCCAGATGAGGATGTCTGCAGCGTTCGGTAGTGACGGTTCGGTTCGGCCGTGGCTGCCGTTGGGCGCTCGAGAACCTCAATCTCGAGACCGGTCCCCTTAGGTTGGTGGCTCAGGCTTCGTGCCGGTCGGACAGCGGGGGCGTTGTTCGCTCAGCCGTGGGGAGGGCGTTCTCCTGGTCGCGGGTTGCGGCCCAACTTGCCAGCAGGCTCAGCGCGTCGTGTGACGAGGAACCCGGGTCGGCGCTGTAGGCCTGCAGCACCAGGCCCGGGTCAGCGGTGACGTCGAGCCTCTCGAATTCCAGTTCGAGATCACCGACGACGCGGTGATGCAGCCGCTTCGTCCCGGTGCGGTGTTGGCGCACGTTGTGCGCGGCCCAGCGGTTGCGAAACTCGTCGCTGCGGGTGGATAGCTCGCCGATCAGGTTGGTCAATGTCTGGTCGTAGGGGTCGTGGCCGGCTTCGGCGCGCAGCACCGCGACCGCGTCGTTCGCTGAGCTCTGCCAATCCGGGTAGAAATCGTGCGAGCGCGGGTCGAGGAAGATGAAACGGATGTGGTTCGCCGGGCGCTGCGGGTCGGCGAAGACGTCGGAGAAGAGGGCGTAGCCGAGGCAGTTCGCGGCGAGGATGTCGAGCCGACTGTTGTGCACGGTCGCCGGCGTATCGGTCATCGCGTCGAGGATCCGCTGCAGGCCCGGGCGGATCCGCTGTCGGGCACGGCGTCGCCGGGTAGTAGTACCCGGGCCGGTCGCGTGCGCGAGGTCGAAGAGGTGGGTCCGTTCGGCGTCGTCGAGGCGGAGCGCGTGAGCGATCGCCTGCAGCACCGAGTCCGAGACCCCGCGCAGGTTCCCGCGCTCGATCCGGGTGTAGTACTCGACGCTGACGCCAGCGAGTGTGGCGACTTCGCCACGGCGCAGACCCGGCACGCGCCGGCTGCCAGCGGAGACCGGCAACCCGGCCCGCTCGGGCGTGATCCGAGCGCGCCGCGACGCCAAGAAATCGCGGACCTCACCTCGGTTTTCCATGACGGTCACCGTACGGCCCGAACCCTTCGGTGAGGGAGGCCCTGTCAGAACCTGTTTGAGTCGGGACTCCCACTCGGGACTTGAGATGCGCTGTCGTAGGTAAAGCCGGCGACCGACGTGGCCGCTGGACATCGCCACCGACCGAAATGAGGACTCTCATGCGCTACAGGCTCTTGGGCAGCACCGGAGTGCGGATCTCCGAGGTCGCGCTAGGCACCATGACCTTCGGCGACGACTGGGGCTGGGGTGCATCCCCGGAGGTCAGCGCGCGGATGCTCGACCTGTTCGCGGACGCCGGCGGCAACGTCATCGACACCGCCGACGTCTACACCAACGGGACGTCCGAAACCATCCTCGGGGACCTGCTCAAAGGGCGACGCGACCGGTTCGTACTCGCCACCAAGTTCACCAACCAAACCGACCCGGCCGATCCGAACAGCGCCGGCAACCACCGCAAGAAGATCGTCACCTCGATCGAGGCCAGCCTGCGTCGACTGCAGACCGACCACATCGACCTCTACTGGGTACACGCCCGCGACCTCCTCACTGGAGTCGACGAGCTCATGCGGGCCCTGGACGACCAGGTTCGCCTCGGCAAGATCCTCTACCCCGCGGTCTCGGACTGGGCGGCATGGGAGATCGCGGCCGCCAACACTGCCGCCCGGTTGCATGACTGGTCACCGTTCACCGCCGTCCAACTGCGGTACAACCTGCTCGACCGTTCCCCGGAGCGGGAACCACTGCCGATGGCTGACGCGTTCGAGCTGCCAGTGTTCGCCTGGGGCCCGCTCGCCGAAGGACGGCTCACCGGCAAATACCTCAACGGTGACAGCGGCCGAGTGAATAAGGTTGGACGTCCCTACACGCAGGTCGGCAGCGACGACATCGTCCGCGACGTCGTCGCCATCTCCCACGAGATCGGCTGCTCACCCGCGCAAGTCGCCATCTCCTGGGTGCGGCAGCAACCTGGCCCGGTCATCCCGCTGATCGCGGCCCGCACCGAAGACCAGTTCCGCGACAACCTGGCCGCCACCGACGTCCAGCTGAGCCAGCAGCACCTGGACCGTCTCGACGCACTCAGCCGGCCCACCCTCGGGTTCCCCGCGGACGTGATGCGGGAGGCCTCCGTCGTCGGCGGAATCTACGGCGCCCAACTTCCCGACATCGACGACCCCCGCGCGCAAGCCGTGCGCCTCACCACCACCGGTCATCCCGCTGAGCGCGCTGGCATCATCCGAGGGTGATCGGACTGGCTCGCGAGGCGTTCGGTAGTGCCAGTCTGCACGTCCGCATCTCGGCCGATCCGCGCGCTGACGGCGGTATGGTCGCTCGGCCGCGACAGCGGCATGGTCATGGCTAGGGCGTGCGTGGGGGTCCGATCAATGGTGTGTTGACCGGCTTCGCCAGGCCGAAGAAGACCACTGCGGCGTTGCCGCCGAAGCGGGTGGACAGCGCCGGGTCCGGCACTTTCTTGAAGCCTTCGTCGGGGCGATCCCAGTTGTTCGCCACCCATACGTTGCCGGCGGGGTCGATGGCGACGTCGGTGATGATTTGCAATCCACCGATGTAGCCGCCGGGCGGTGAGATCGGGTCGCCGGTTTGTGCGCCGGGCGGGCACTCTGCGAGACGCGCGCCGCACAGGTGGGTGACCGACCGGCCGAACGCGTTGGCGACCCATACGTTGTCGTTGCCGTCGATGGCGATGCCCCACGGGCCGATGATGGTCTTCCCGCCGTCGAAGGGCGGCAGAACGGTGCCGTCGGGGCGCACCATGGCCACGTCGCCGCCGGGATACTTGACCAGAAGTTCGTACAGGCCGATCCAGGTCTCGGCGGCGCGTTCGGCCGGTGATGTCGAGCTCTTGGCGAGGTTCTTGGCCTTCGATTCGAGTTTGTCCTTGGCCAACGCCAACATCTCCCGGGTGCTGGGGTGGCCCAGGGTGTTTGCGATCCAGGCGTTGCCGAGGCTGTCGATGGCGACGGCCCGCGGGCCGTAGCCGACTTTGATCTGCTCGGCGTTGCCTGGATCGTTTGCTGGGAAGCGGGTCACCGTGTTGGAGCCGCCGTTGGTGACCCAGATCCGATCCTGTTGATCCACGGCGAGGTGGAAGGGCCCCTCAACCTGCAAGGTGCCGTCCTCGGGCTCGCCGTCGACGGTGCGGCCGAGGATGCGCCCGTGGGTGGCGTCTCCGTTCGGCAGATGGACGATCTGGCTGTTTTCGTTGTCGAGTGCCCACACGTCGCCGCTCGGTGTGGTGATGATGCCCTGCATGGAACCCAGTTGTCCGCCGAAGTTGTAGCCGGTCTCGGGGGAAAGCGGTTCACCGGTGTTGCGGTCGAACACGGAGATCGTCCTGCCGGCGAGACTGGTGGCCCACACCTTGTCATCGGCGCCGATGGCGATGCCGAAGCCGGGGCCGTCGATGCCGCCGCCGCGATACCCGACCGTCATCGGCGAGAGCGGCGTGCCGTTCGGGGCGATCTTCGAGATCCCGCCGCCGAATGAATCCCAGATGGTCGACTGCGCCCCGGCCAGGAAGTTGTCGTCGGCCCACATGTTGCCGTCGCCGTCGATGGCGATGCCACCGAGCGAGTTCAACCCGCCGCCGGCATAGACCAGCGACAGTGTCCACGCACTCGGCGCGAAGCTGAGGTACGGGATGAGGGGTACCGGGCGCCAGAGCTGTCCTGCGGGGAGGGGATAGAACTCGTCGAGCAGGGCGAACAGCCGCTCGGCTTGATGCGACGGATGGCGTGCGATGTTCTGTGCGGCGGTCAGTGTGTCGGTGGGCGCCGTGCCGCCGGGAGGCGTGGCGGCGGCGAAGAACCTCTCGCACGCGTCGCCGCGGATCCGGGTCGTACAGCCGGCCAGCAAGTTCGCCAGCGTATTGAGTGTCGCCAGCGTGGTCGTCTGCGAACTGTTCAGCGGGTCTTGGACGACCGGGCCCAGGCCGCCGGTGGTGACGTCCACCAGGTTGGGCACATTGCCCGCGGCGATCCGCAGGCCGAGCGCGTGGCCTTGGATCACGGTGCCGTCGATGAACTGCGCGTGCGTCCACACCGAGGCAACCGTCGTCAACTCGTTGATCACGACAGTGGCCGGCGGTGCGCTGCCCAGCACTGTCAGCAGCGCCAGGTGGTCGTTGTCGCCGGTCGCCGTGTCGGCGAGCGATTTCCCGCCCCGCGCCGTCAGATACAGGCTCGCGTCCTCCGCTGAAGCGACCGGCGCATCAACCGTGAAGCGGCCGTCGGTCCCGGTCGCCGCCCGATCCAGTTGCACCGGTGCGCCTGCCGTCGCGGCCCACAGCGTCACCGTCGCGCGCTCCACCGGCGCGCCGCCGCCGAGAACCTGGCCAGCAATTTGCGTCGGGCTCAGCGCATGCCGCTCCTCATCAGTCATGATTACCAGCACATTCGGCCTCGCCATGTCGGTCTCCTAGCCACATCCAGCCGAGCAGACCCATAACTGGACCTCCCACGCAGACTTCTGCAGGTGACCCTGCCCGGTCATCACCCACCCCGGATGACCCCAACCCGCCACGAGTGCGCGACAACCGCAGGCCGATCTGGTCGTTTGATCATGTGATGGTCCGGGCAGATCCGGTCGCTTCTCGCCGCGCCGAAAGTGGAGCACATTTCCAGCACTGTGGAAGGGCGACGAATCCTCATGACAGTGATGGGGACTTCGATGTAGTCATGTTCGGTTCGTCGTATCGGCGGCACGCGATCTTGATCCGCGTCCGGCACCCAAGTGCCGCACCCCGGCTCAATACTCACCTGCCGGCGATTCCTACGGACGCAGATTGGCTCGGGCCACATGGGGGCCACATCGCAACCGAATCAAACCGTCGCGAGTGGCGACAACCAACCTCGGAGGTCCAGGAAATCTGGGAGATCCAACCTCAGTGAGAGCAACCAACGTTCCGGGGAAAGCATTGACACGGTAGGGGTCACTGGTTCAATCCCAGTATCGCCCACCAACGGAGGCCCCGTATTCCGGGGCCTCCAGCCATTTTCGGATGGTCCTCGGGCCGTTCTGGGGCCACGCGAGCGTTGGTTGCGTTGGGTGAGGACGGTTGCGGTGTGGCCCCGATCGGGCCCGCTGACTGGGTGACGACTGGGCCGACGTCGACGTCGGCCCTCTCGGCGCACAACTTCCGGCGGTTGGTTGGCAAAATCGGCTCTTCGGAGCCACCATCTTGCGGGTCTTGGCCGGCAAGCAGCCAATCTGGTAACCGAGTGAGCACTGCATCAAATGTGTCGTGCTCACTGGGCACTTGCGGCGCGTCTGCGTTGGCCCGCAGTGCGGGGATGTCGGCTATCACTGGGATACGCCGCCGGCCGACTTTCGACGAGGGGCTGACACGCTTCGAAGGCGTGTCACTACGTGTTCGAATTGGCCGAGCTATCTGCCGTGGGTCGCGGGTTGGGCGCTGCTAGGTGTGCGTCGGCTTGGGTGCGGATGCGTCGTCGTCGGCGGTCGGCGTGTTCGCAGTCGTCGCGGAGTGGGGCTATCGCCCGAGCCGTAAACACCAGTAAAACCGGTACAGCGCGGAGCGTTTCTGTGTGCGCGTCTTCGAGCGGAAGGTTCGTCGCGTAGCCCGGCAGCCGCAGTGAGAACAATGTAGGTTCTGAACCGACCGACCCGCTCGCTGCTCAGGTGTTCCGGCCGCGGGCGGATACCGGCCAGCTGTTATCGCCGGCGAAGAGCGTATCGACGAGGTTCACGGTCGCGCAGACATGGTTCGGGATGATGTCGAGCTGTTCGCCGATGGCCGGGCGTGGTGACCCATCGGGGATCTCGAGGACACCGTGGTGTTCCCACACGCCTGTGAGCCGGGCTTCAGGATATGTGGGCACCTGACCGTGGCTGTCGACGAATGCGGGTCGGTCCATGCCGAGGACTTTTGCACCGGCATCGAGGACGACCTGTCCCGGTACGGCGTTACTGATCACTGTTGTGCGGACGGTCAATGCCACCTGATCGGGTGTTGCTGAGCCCATCGTGAGTTGCCCGGCGTCCATGAAGACATAGACGCCGGGCCGCAATTCATTGACAACTTTCTCGTGGGTCAGCGTTGCGGTCGGGGTGCATCCGCCGCTGGCCACGACGTCGTCTTCTACGCCAACGCTCCGCAACGATGCGATGGCCGCGGCCAAGGCGCGTCCTTCGTCCGCGGCGGCATCCGCGCGCGTGTGGCCGAGGCCGTACCCATGACCAGGAAATGTGAACACGCCACCGACGCGCACGCCGAGGAAGCGAGCGAGAGAGGCCAAGTCACCTGCGTCGGACGGGGCGACGCCGGAGCGCCGCAGCCCGGAGTCGATCTCGATCGAGATGGCGACGCCGGCATCGGCGGCTCGCCGCACTCCGTCGCTGGAGTCAACGCCGACGGTCGTCGGAACACGGCCGACCAGCTCCCGCAAACGGCTCGGTGACGCCGCGACCGGGTATGCGACGAAGAGGTCTTTACCGAACTCGGCCAGCAAGTCGGCGAACACCTCACCCTCACCGACCGTGGCGACAGTCAGCCCGACGGCGCCGGCGAGGAGTTGGCGTCGTCCGACGTCGACGCTCTTGTGCGTCTTGGCATGCGGCCGCAGCGCGATGCCGCGTGAATCGCAGAACACCTGCATGGAGTTGATGTTGGCGTCGACGATGTCTACGTCCACCTGGACATAGGGAGTAGCAGGCACGGCCACATCCTCACACGAGTGGGCTGACGCGGTGGGGGAGTCCCACTCGCAGCGTGGCCGCGGCCAGGGCGGCGGCGAGCACCGTGGCCGCGCCGACGAGCAAGGCGGAGTGGTACCCGTTGCCCAGCAGTGGCCTGACGACTTGCGGGCCGAGGATCTGGCCGACGCTGTAGCCGGTGGTCAGGAGGGCAATGGCACGTGGGAACTGCAGGTGGGCGCCGTGCGCCAGCACCAGCGACCCGATGCCGAGGAACGTCGACCCGAACAGCGCGGCCCCGATCAGGGCCGATGCGATACCGCCGACCACGGCGGGCAGACCGATGCCGATCGCTTGCAGAAGCAGCGCGGTCAGCAGGAGCGAGGGGCGTGTCCAGCGGTGGCCCAGCGCCGCCCACACCGCCGATGCGGGCACCGCACAGATGCCGACCAGGATCCACGCGCCGGTGGCCGCCCAGCCGGGGGACCCTTGTCCGATGGCCGCCACGAGGAAGGTGCCGGCGATGATGTAGCCGAGGCCCTCGAGTGAGTAGGCGACAAACAGCACGGTGAACCAGCGATGGACGGGCGGAACAGGGTCGGCGTTCGGCGCTGCCGTCGGCTGCTCTTCCCCTCCGGGTGGAGGGAGCCTCCACGCGAGCCCGGAGAGAAGGAGCGCGGCCAGGGCCGACGACCACCAGGCGGCCGACCACGTCGATATCGAGCCGCTGATCAAGACCAATACACCGGACAGCGCGATGCCGGCTCCGACCCCGCCGAAGCCCCAGCCGACGAGGTGGTCACGGTGCCGCAGGCGGGACAGCATCGCGGTCACGGCAAACATGAAGACCAGGGCACTGCTCCCGCCGCACACGAAGCGAAGAACGAACCACACCGTGTGGTCGTGAGTGGCCGGCATGAGTGCGAGGGTCACCACCGACACCAACAACGCGACACGCATGACCATGGTCGAGCGAACCAGGGCCGGCACGACGATGCCGGCCAGTGCGCCGAGGAGATACCCGGCATAGTTCGCCGTGGCGAGCGTGGCACCGAAAGACCTCCCGAGCCCGGCCTCGCGATCCATCAGCGGGAGAATCGGCGTGTAGACGAAGCGGCCGATACCCATGCTCACAGCCAGCGCGGCCGCGCCCTGACCGACGACGACCCACGGCCGCAGGTCCGCCGCTCGAGCCTTGCGACGGATCATGGAACTTGACGTTGCCGCGGGCTCGGCGGTCGCGCCACGACCGGTGTGCTCTCGTCTGAGAGGCGGAGCCTCCTACCAGCCGTAGCATCCATGTCGTGGAGCTGCGTCAGCTGCGGTATTTCGTTGCGGTCGCGGAGGAGCTGCACTTGGGTCGGGCCGCGACTCGATTGCTCATTGCCGGCCCGTCGCTGTCTCAGCAGATCAAGGCGCTGGAACGCGACCTCGGTGTGCCGTTGTTCATTCGCGACCACCGCTCGGTGGCGTTGACCCCGGCCGCTGCCACCCTGCTGCCGTATGTGCACGAGCTGCTGGAGCGGGCCGAGGACCTGCAGCGCCAGGCGGAACGGCGGTCGGGTTCGGAGCCAGTGCGAATCGGTCACGTCAATTGGCTCCCGACGGATCTGACCGCGCGTACCGCCGGCGTTGCCCAGCTGTACGTCGACCCGTGGGTGGTCCCCTCGCACACCCAGGCCGCGCGAGTCGCCGAGGGCAGCTTGGACCTGGCTGTGTGCTGGGTGCGGAGCCGCGATCTGGATGAGCACGGATTGGCTGCGCGCCTGCTCGGAGCGGATCGGCTCTACGCAGTGTCGATCGGCGCCGACCCGGCACCGGTCCCGACGCAGGCCATCACGGTGTTGGTCGATGACCTCCAGGGCGTCGTGGAACGTGTTTGCCGAGCAGCTCGCCCGGGACACCGGCGCGCGGATTCAGCGCATCGCCGACGGCGGGATTACCGGTCCCGCCTTCTTCGACCACGTCCGCGCCGTCGGCCGGCCGGTGCTGAACTCGCCGAAGGGCCAGGGCGCCACCCTGCCGCCGGATCTCGTGCTGCGGCCGGTGATCGAGCCGGCAGTGCTGTGGACCTGGTCGCTGGTGTGGCGCCGCGATGAAGTGCGCCCGGTTGTGCTCGCTGCGGCCGAGGCCATTACGCGCGACGTGGGTGAGCTCGGGCTGCATGACCCCGGTACCTGGCTACCCGACGGCGACCCGCACAAGTAACCCGTAGGAGGTTCGGCCTTCCATGCCGGAGGGAACCGGTCGTGGCGCGACGGCACTCGTCGCACCCACGATGACGGAGTGATTCAGCCGCGGTGACGACGCGGCCGCAGGTCGCGATCAGGACTCCCTGATCGGGCCGCCCACTCCGAAAGCAGGTCCTTGTAATGGAATCCACTCAGAAGGTCGCCATCATCACGGGCGCGTCCCGCGGCATCGGCGCGGGCTTGGTTGCCGCGTATCGCAAGCTGGGCTACGCCGTGGTCGCGACCTCCCGATCCGTCGAGAGCACCGACCCCGAAGTGCTCGCGGTGCGGGGCGACCTGTCCCGGCCGGGCACGGGTGCGCACGTCGTCGAACAGGCGCTGAACCAGTTCGGCCGGATCGACACGCTGGTCAACGACGCCGGAGTGTTCATCGCCAAGCCCTTCACCGAGTACACCGACGAGGACTACGACGAGGTGACCGGCGTGAATCTGCGCGGGTTCTTCGACATCTCGCGCGCCGCCATCACCGCGATGCTCGCGCACGAAAACGGCGGGCACGTGGTCAACGTCTCCACGTCCCTGGTCGACCACGCCAATTCCCAGGTGCCCTCCGCGCTCGCCTCGGTCACCAAGGGCGGCCTCACCGCCGTCACCAAGTCGCTGGCCATCGAGTACGCCGCGCGCGGAATCCGGGTCAACACCGTGGCGCTCGGAATCATTCGCACGCCGATGCACGCCGTCGAAACGCACGAGACCCTGGCCGACATGCACCCGCTCGGCCGGATGGGCGAGATCGACGACGTGGTCGAGGCGATTGTCTACCTCGAACAGGCCCGGTTCGTCACCGGAGAGGTCCTGCACGTCGACGGCGGCCAGAGCGCCGGCCACTGATCACACCTCGAACGGGACCCGCCATGACCATCACGACAGACGACGAAGCGATCTTGCGTAGCGTCCTGCGCGAGTGGAAGACGGCGGTCGACGCGCATGCCCCCCAGCGCGTCGCCGCAGTCTTCACCCACGACGCGATCTTCCAAGGGCTGCACCCGTACACCGTCGGACCGCAGGGCGTCGCCGACTACTACGCGTCACAGCCGATCGGCATGACCGCCACCTACCGCATCCTGGAAACCCGCCGCCCCGCCAGCGACCTGATCCTCGCTTACCTCAGCGTCGACTTCGCCTTCACCGACCGGCCCACGCTCACCGTGTACCTCAGCATCCTCATCCAACCCACGGCAGACGGCGCCAAGATCAGCCACTATCAGGTAACCCGCCTCGACTGAGGCGACAACACCGCCAGGCCCGGCTGGGCGGCAGGCGGTCCCCGTTCAATTTCAGCCTTCGGCCAGCACGAGTCGCCGGCGGCCCATCACCTCGTGCCGCGCGCACGTCGCATCTATCGCTGAACAGGCCCCCGAAGATCGGCACGCCAACAGTCAAGGCAACTACCAACAGGAGACATCGATGAGCAGCCAAGCAACCAAACTGAATCTCGAAAACACGATCATCGCCGTATCGGACGTCGACCGTGCGAAGGAGTTCTACCAACAGCTGGGATGGCGCTTCGACGACGACGTGGCGCCGATGGACGGACTTCGCATCGTCCAGTTCACGCCCCCAGGTTCGGGTACCTCGATCACGTTCGGCCAAGGACTCACCACGGCGTCGCCCGGCTCGGCTCAGAGCGTGCTCGTTGTCCCGGACATCGAAGCCGCACACAGTGCACTCGCGAACCTGGGAATCGCGGTCAGCGACGTCTGGCACGGTCCGCCGTTCCCAGTCGAGGCCCGCCAGCCTGGTATCGACCCCGAACGCACCAGCTACAGGTCATTTTGTTCTTTCACCGACCCGGACAACAACCTGTGGCTCGTCCAGGAAGTCACCACCCGACTGCCAGGCCGGGTCGAGTAGGTGAATCGGGATGGGCTCAGCGAGCCCCAAAAGCAAGCGAAACGCGACATGCGGCACGGCGCCGTCTGCGTCGGCACGGCAGCTGAACTGAGGAGGCGCCGGCAATGGAGTATCTGGTCACGATGACGACGCTTGTTCCGGACGGAACCGCAGACGACGCAGTCCAGCAGATCCGTACCCGTGAGGCGGCCCGCTCCCGCGAGCTTGCCGCCGAAGGTCACCTGCTTCGTCTATGGCGGCCTCCGCTCCAGACAGGGGAATGGCGCACCCTCGGGCTGTTCGCCGCCAGCGACGAGGTGGCGCTCGAAGACGTCCTCGCGTCGATGCCGCTGCGGGTGTGGCGCTCCGATGAGGTCGTCCCGCTGTCGCGGCATCCCAACGACCCGCCCAAGCCGCGAACGGCGACTGGCATTGAGTTCCTGACGACCTTCGACGTCGCCGTCCCCGACAGCGCGAGCGAGGAGGAGGTCGCCGACATCACGCAACGCGAAGCCGCACGGACCCGTCGCCTCGCCGAGCAAGGACATCTCCTCCGACTGTGGATGCTCCCGCCCACGCCGGGGAAGTGGCGGGCGCTCGGCCTCTGGCAAGCCGCGGACGGGACAGAGATGCAGGAGATCCTCAAATCGTTGCCGATGGACAAGTGGATGACCACCGACACGACCCCGCTCACCAAGCACCCGAACGATCCCGCCGACTCCGGAATGCGCCGCGGGGAACCGCGTGGGGCGCCGAGTCGACCCCGTTGACCGCGGTGTCGCCTGGGTGCGACGAGGCACTCAACCCGCGACCGGCAAGACGCCACCCACCGATACAACCTTCCAGATTGGAACTGTCATGCCACGCATCGCCGTCGGAATCGAGAACAGCGCAGCGATCGAGATCCACTACGAGGACCACGGGATCGGGCTACCGGTCGTGTTGATCCACGGCTATCCGCTCAACGGCGCCTCGTGGGAGAAGCAGGAGCGCGAGCTGTTGCGGGCCGGTTACCGTGTGATCACCTATGACCGGCGCGGGTTCGGCAAGTCCAGCCAGCCCACCGTCGGCTATGACTACGACACCTTTGCCGCCGACCTCAACGCCGTGCTCGAGCACCTCGACCTCGACGACATCGTCCTCGTCGGGTTCTCGATGGGCACCGGCGAGGTGGTTCGTTACCTGAGCACCTATGGCTCCGGCCACGTCGCGAAGGCAGTGCTCATCGGTTCCATCCCGCCGTTCCTGCTCAAGACCAGCGACAACCCCGAAGGTGTCGACGGGTCAGGTTTCGACGACCTCAAGGCCGCGGTGATCGCCGATCGGCCGGCGTTCTTCAAGAGCTTCCTGGACAACTTCAACAACGTCGACGTCCTTGGCGGCACGCGGATAAGCGAGCAGGCCTGGCAGAACAGTTTCATCGTCGCCGTCGGCGCATCGCCCTTCGCCGCCCATGCGTGCATCGACACCTGGCTGACCGACTTCCGCGCCGACCTGCCGAAGATCGATGTGCCGACGTTGGCGATCCACGGCGACGCCGACCGTATTCTGCCCTCGTCAGTCACCGCGGCCCGGCTGCCGGGCCTGATCAAGGACGTCGAAGTCGTCACGGTCGAGGGCGGTCCGCACAACGTCGCCTGGACCCACCCTGACGAGGTCAACCTGGCGCTGTTGGCGTTCATAGCCAAGTAGCGGACCCGCGGCACGGTCGCCTCAGGCTTGGCGCCGCTGCATGTCGCCGGCCGGTGTGACCTAGGTCGCCAGGTGAATAAGGAAGAGCCACGCGTTGACAACGCCACCGATCAGACTTGCCGCAACCGACGGAAGCAGCCAGTACAACCCGCCGCCGGCGCCGACGAGCAGGCTTGCGCCGGTCACAGCGAGCAATACTGCGGTAATCGTGTTCGGAGAGAACCGCTCGACGTATCGAACTACGCCGGGTTGGCGGGTATGGCCGGCGCGCCGGTCCAACATGAGCAGCGCGGCGCCGCAGACCGCCGCCAATCCCAGCAGCTCACCGCCCACGGCTGTTGATGACTGCGGCGCCGCGAGCATCACAGAAGTCAGTACCGAAGTCATGAACAGCACGAGGGTCTGCGCGGCGCGGGAGGCGAGCGTGGGCGATTCGGAGAGCGCGGCTCCCTTGACGGACAAGGCCACGAACAGCAGGCCGGTCAACGCGCCAGCCACCGCGGCCACAGCTCCACCGAAGGTGGCCCACGCGCCAGGGGTGTATCCCACCGGCTCTACCTCCGATCGACACGGCTCGGAATAGGTCGATTCTGACAGCCGGTGAGTAGGCCGGGCTGGTCAGCGGTGCAAGCCACCGGAGACGTCGATCGCTACCCGTGCGGCAGCTTCGCCAGGGCAGATCGGCGTCGTCACCGCAGTCAATCAGCTCGCACACTCGGGTCGAAGGTGCCATCGGCCACGCCGTCGTGGTCGCCACGCCCAATGCGTCCACCCAGGACGGGCCCGCGCCCTCGGTCGCCGGATTCGTTCTGGCGTTCCTCATGCTGGCCGGGACGGCTCGCAATCGTTCTCGTCGGAGCGATCGAAACATCGCGCGACCCGACCGACGCCAACGATGACGTTCTGAACGAGGCGGTGTACAACCTGTTCGAGATCGGCTACTTCGGTGGCCGGGCCGAGCTCTGGCAACCGTTCAATCGGGCGTTCAGGCGACTGAGGCCACGCCCGCCCGAGTTCCTCAGCCTCGTCGCGGAAACAGCCGCAGACTCTGCAAGGCGAGCAGCGCCGGCGCTCGGTCGGCTTGACGACGCCCTCGATCACCTGAGTCGCGAGGCCAGCCCGGCCTACATCATCCGAATTGCCATCGCTTCCGGGTACGGCGAACGCCTCCCTCGATGCCGCTCGGCACTGTGGCGGCTCGTTCATGAGGGGCGCGAGGGTGGCGCAATCCACTCCTCGATTCAGGCGCTCGGGCTTCTCGGTTTGGATGGCTTTATCGCGGGCGAGTGGGACGCGGTGGAACAGCTGGCCGACGAGGGAATTCAACTGTGCGCCGCGCATGATCACGCGTTGCTGCGGTGGCCTCATCGGACGCTGCACGCCTTGCTCGCGGCGGTCCGGGGCGAACGAGAGGCGGCGCGTGCTATCACAGACGAGATACTTCAATGGGCAGTGCCCCGCAAGTCCAGGACATTCGAGTACTACGCATTGCACGCTCGCGTGCTCGACTCTATCGGCGGCGGAGGCTTCGAGGCGGCCTATCACGACGCGTGCGGAATCAGTCCAGCCGGGACAATGGCGGCCTATGTTCCGCATTGCAATGTGGGTCGTAATGGACCTGGTCGAGTCCGCCCTTCGCACCGGCCGGAAGGACGAAGCCGCAGCCCACATCGCCGCAGCAGAGGAAACCAGCTTCGCCGCGATCTCACCACGCCTCGCTCTGATCAGCGCTGGCGCGGCAGCGATGGCCGCGGACGACGAAAAATTCGAGGCTCAGTTCGAGCTGGCGCTCGACATTCCCGGGGCGGATCAGTCGCCATTCGAGCTCGCGCGTATCCAGCTCGCATATGGGGAACGTCTACGTCGCAAAAACGACAAGGCGCAGGCGCGCGAGCACCTTAGGTCAGCTCGCAGCACGTTCGACCGGCTCGGTGCCGCACCCTGGCATCCCCATCGGACCGAAGACAACACTTGGTGTCGGATCGCTCACGCCACAACAACTCGAGATCGCTCGCCTCGCAGCGGCAGGACTCACAAACAAGGCGATCGGCGTGCGGCTCTTCCTGTCACCCCGCACGATCAGCACCCACCTGTATCAGCTGTTCCCAAAGCTGGGCGTCACGTCGCGTGCCGCGCTACGCGACGCACTTCACGAGCTTTCCGACCAAACGCAAACCAGCCCGCGTGTCGACGGCGAGCCCCAGGCGTGCTGGCGACATGGCCGACGGCCTCGGCGTTCCCGAGTCGCCAGTACCCGCTTTCCCGATTGGCATGCGAGGTCGGCCTCAACGGCAACTGAATCTTGAGCAGTTGTCGGCATGCCGCGCCCTGTTCAGTTTTCGGGTTGCCGTCGACATTCGGCACCGCAGCAATGTGCGGGGATCGGCGAGGCGCTGGTCGATCGCACGACTCGAAAGCGTTGCGTGGTTAACAGGCGCCGTGGGTTCGAATCCCAGCGTCACCGCCATAGAACCCCTATTTCATAAGGGTTTCAGGCTCGGGCGCCAAAGCCTAACGGTTGCACCGACGCCCGCCGTAGTAGCCGTCGGTGGCTACGAGGGACGCCGGGATTGGCTCCACCGGAGCCCGGGACCTGTACTGCTGTGCCCGTCGACACCGCAGCCTCTAGGAGTTCGTGCACATCGGCTGAGGCGAACTGGTGCAACGCCCGCCGGGCATGCCAGGCTCCGACGTCCGTTAGGTGCTCCGGAAGGGCTGCAGTCGATACCCTTGTCGCCCCAACGGGCCACAACGGGACGCCGGACAGTCCCGGTGTTCCGGTCCGCGCCGCTCACCCGACGAACCTACGGCTGCGCAGCTCTCTCGCAACCGAGATTGAGTAGCTGTGACGATCGATCACCGGTGCTGTGATGCCTGCAGGATGCTGTTCAGCACGGCTGCCCGATTGCGCTGTCTACGTTCGACAATGCGATCAGCAGCCGCCCGTCGCATCGGCAGTTCCGTGCTGCGCTTACGGTCAGCTTCGTGGACCTTCCCCGCGATGCGATTGCCGACCTTCCCGACGACGGGTCCCGCCAGCATGAGACCTATGCCCGGTACGGGCTCGCGATGTACTTCGCGCAGGTCTTCGAGCACGGACTCGTCAACGCCATCGTCTTGGTCCGACAGGTCAACGGGCACATCGCCGACCGCGCCGACTGGGACCGCACATTCGATGTCGAGTTCCGCAGGACGGCCTCCGACCTCGCCCGACGCGTCGGCAAATACGGCGGGCTCAGCGAGCGGGAGAGGGTGCTGTTGGAGCGGTCGGTTATTGAGCGCAACCGGCTCGCACACCGCTACTTCCGCGAGCACGTCGAAGACTCGATCAGCGCGGTCGGGATGCAGCGCATGCTCGATGATGCCGACGATGCGCGCGAGCTATTCATACGCGCCGACACGATCTCCGAGCGTCTGTGCGAGCAGGCAATCGAGCAGCTCGGCATTCCAGCACATGCACGAGACGACATCATCGAGCAGCTCCGAGCGCAGGTTCGCGGACGCGACGGCGAGTGATGCCATGTCTCGCGCGCAGGCGAAACCGGCGTACGAGTAGTGCTCTCGCCGCTACTCGTTGTCGGTGCAGGTGGGATCGTCGGCGGCTGGGCATAGGTCGATTGGGTCGGCTATTCGGCGGAGCAGCGCCCGGAGCTGTCTGATCTGCGTGTCATTGAGAGTGCCGAGGAGGCCTCGTTCGGTCGCGGTAATCGCATTGTCGGCCTTCGCGAGCGCCCTTTTACCGGTTGGGGTGAGCCGTACTGTGTAGCGGCGCCGGTCAGCCGGGGTCCGTGCCCGATCGACGAGGCCGAGGTCGACCAAATCGCCAGCGATCGTGGCGAGGTTGCTCGGGTCGAGTCCGAGCGCGACGGCGAGTTCGGCCTGACTGGTTTGGCCGAGCTCGCCGATCTGGGACAGGACGAGGTATTGCTGCGCGCCGAGCCCGAGCGGGCGGATCGCCCTGCGGACTCGCGCGGTCACCTCGCGACCGAGCCCGGCCAGCAGAGTCGATAGTTCGGTTGTGGTCATCGTCCTGCCATCCGGGAATTTGCGGTGAACTACCACAGTTATACGCCTCGAACGTGGTGGTTCACCACTAGATGCAAGGGAGTGTGGTGGCGATGGTGCAGCGCGACTACGAGCTCGGGCTTGACTCGTTCCTCGCGGTAACGGCGGACGACAACGGTGTGCCGATCCCGGGTGACCAGGTCGTCCGCAACGCAGTGGCGGAAGGGGTGTTGGCCGAGCAGGTCGGCATCGATTCGTTCAACATCGGCGAGCACTATCGCGATGACATGATGGACTCGGCCGCCCATGTCGTGCTGGCTGCGATCGCGGCGCGTACCGAGCGCATCAAGCTCGGTACGGCTGTCACCGTGCTGAGCACGCAGGACCCGGTCCGCTTGTACCAAAACTTCGCGACACTCGATGCCGTATCGCAGGGGCGCGCGCAACTGATCCTCGGCCGTGGATCGGCGGTCGAGTCCTTCCCGCTCTTCGGTTACGACCTGCGTGACTACGAGCAGCTGTTCGAGGAGAAGCTGGCGCTGTTCGTCGAGCTGCTGCGGGGCGGTCCGGTGACGTGGCAGGGCGAGCATCGGGCGCCGCTGGACGGCGTCGTGCTTACGCCGCCGCTGGCGGCGGGGCATCTGCCGACCTGGGTGGGTTCGGGCGGTAGCCCGGGATCGGTGCTCCGAGCGGCACGGTACGACCTGCCGCTGATGCTGGCGGTGATCGGTGGGCGCGTGGAGCGGTTCCGGCCGCTGGTGGACCTATACCGACGGGCTCTCGCGGCGAAAGGATCGCAACCACTGCCGGTCGGGCTGCACACGCTGGCCTACGTCGCCCGCACTGACTCCGAGGCGGTCGAGACCCAGTGGCCGCACTGGCTCGAGACGTTCGCGCGAGCATCCCGCGAGCGCGGCTGGCGGCGACCTACGCGAGCCCAGTTCGAGGCCGAGATCGAGCACGGCGCCTTCTTCGTCGGCTCACCGCAGACGGTGGCGAACCGGCTGGCGAAGGCGATGAGCGCGCTCGACGTCGAGCGGCTCGGCGTGCACTACGCGATCGGCAAGGTGCCCTACGACAGGCGTGCCGAATCGATCAGACTGCTCGGGACCGAGGTCTTCCCACAACTGCGTGAACTGCTCGCCGCGGCGCCCGCCCGCAACGACGGCGCCGACGCGGACGAACCGGCGGTTCCGCACAGCCCGGTGAGGTCGACGCACGCATGACCGACACCTTAGGCATCGTCGGCGCCGGCAAACTCGGCCTGACGCTCGCACGCACCGCAATCGCCGCCGGCTACGAGGTCATGATCTCCGGATCTGGCCGGGCCGATCGGATCGCGCTCCAGGCCGAGGTGCTCGCCCCCGGAGCGCGCACCGGAACGAGCGCGGATGTCGCCGCTTTCGCCGACATCGTTGTCCTCGCGCTCCCGATGCACCGCTTCCGTAAACTGCCGCGCAATCTGTTCGCCGGTAAGATCCTGATCGACGCGATGAACTACTGGCCGGAAACCAACGGCGACGACCTTGAACTGACCGGCGCCGCCGAGGGCACCAGCTCGGTCGTGCAGCGACGCTTTCCGGCAGCACACGTGGTCAAGACACTCAACCAGCTTGGCTACCACGAAATCGAGGAGTACGCGCGCTCGGACGACAGCGATCGGATCGCGATAGGCGTTGCCGGCGACGACCCCAACTCCGTCCGCACCGCAATGCAGCTCATCGACCGGCTCGGCTTCGACCCGGTCAGCGCCGGGCCACTCGCTAACGGCCGAGCGCTCGAACCCGACGGGTCTCCGTACGCAACGACATACACGTCGGCCGAACTCGTCCACAGGCTGGCGACAACTCGGGCGGCGGGTCGCCCAGCATCCGTCGTCCCATGACTTGGCTAGAACTGCTGCGGCGGACACCGGCGCCGCCGATGCCCAGTTGACGATCAACCGGGACCTCGGCTGCATCGCTCACGAGGCGCCGAGCCGCCGTGAGCTCCCTCATCGACTGAGCGCAGGCCACTGGAGGCAGGACGTGGACATGCGATCCGAAAACCAGCGGGTGATATCCGAGTTTCGTGCACGTCAGGGATCCGTTGGCGGTGCGTATGCGGGGATGCCCATGCTCTTGTTGCATCATGTCGGCCTCAGGACCGGAATGGAACGTGTGACGCCGCTGATCTACTGGCCGGTCGCCGACAAGTCAATGGCGGTGTTGGCTTCCGATTTCGGCTCGCCAAAGCATCCGGCGTGGTATCACAACCTGAGGGCGAAGCCGCTTACCATCGTCGAGGTTGGCGGTCGGGTCGTAGAGGTGCGCGCGCGGGTGGCTGGCCCGCGGGATCGTCAGATGCTCTTGCGTCAGCTCGTGGCCGAGACGCCTTCCGTAGCGGCGGCCATCGCCAACACCACGCGCGAAATTCCGATCGTGCTCCTAATGCCATCGGCATGACCGGAGGGGTCAGGCCGGGGAACGTACGCGGGCTCATCCGCTACCACAGTGCCCTTCCGATGCGTCCCAGCTAGCTACTTCGCCCTGAAAAAGTGGGCGCGTGGCGGTCACGCTGATGATCATGGTTGATGGAGAGGATGGCCTCGACCCCTTGGGCTAGAAGGGATCGAGGCCATCGTGCTCCGGACTGTAAACGACTAGCCGACGTTGTGGGACGCGATCTTGCCGGCGGAGGCTCTGGTGATGTCGGCCGAACTGTGTCGGGTGGACGCACTGCTGGACGATCCGGTGTTCTTCGCGCCGTTCGTGCCGCATTTGGATCCGCGTTATGGGCGCCCGTCGATTGCGATGGAGACCTATCTGCGGTTGATGTTTCTGAAGTTCCGGTATCGGCTCGGCTACGAGTCGCTGTGCCGCGGGGTGACTGATTCGATCTCGTGGCAGCGTTTCGCGCGGATCCCGCTGGGCACGCGGGTGCCGCACCCGACGACACTGATGAAGATCACCACCAAGTGTGGGGATGCCGCGGTGGAGGCGTTGAACGACGCACTGCTGGTCAAGGCCGCGAACGCGAAGCTGCTGCGCACCGACCGGGTCCGTGCCGACACCACCGTGGTCGGCGCCGATGTCGCCTATCCGACTGATTCGGGTCTGCTGGACCAGGCGGTCGGGCAGATCGCGCGCACCGTGAAGCGCATCCGGGCGGCCGGTGGCGCGACCCGCACGCGAACCCGGGATCGGCGCCGCGCCGCAGGACGTCGGGCCCGCGCGATCGCCGGCAAGCTCAAGCTGCGCGGCGCGCAGCAGCGTGAACAAGCGCAGGCCACAGTCGCGCGCATCACCCGGCGAGTTGGCCGACTTGGCGCAGGCAGCGATGCGTGAAGCGGCGGCGGTGATCCGCAACGGCAAGCGCGCATACCGCCACGCCAGCGGGCAACGCAAAGGTCAACTGCGGCGCGCCTTGGACGAGCTGGCCACCATCGTGGAACGAGCCGGGCGAGTCGCCGCACAGGCGCAGCCGGCTCGGCGGCGTGATGCCCGACTCGGCGAGCCGACTGGTCAGCCTGCACGACCCGGACGCCCGCCCGATCCGCAAGGGCCGTCTCGGCGTCCCGGTCGAGTTCGGTTACAAAGCCCAGATCGTCGACAACGCCGACGGAGTCATCCTCGACCACAACGTCGAGATCGGGAACCCCGCCGATGCGCCGCAGCTGGGCCTCCGCGATCGAGCGGATCAAACGTCGCACCGGACGCGTTCCGCGCGCCGTGACCGCCGATCGTGGCTACGGCGAAGCCCGCGTCGAGGACGACCTGCTCCGTCTCGGCGTCGGCCAGGTCGCGATCCCGCGCAAGAGCAAAACCCAGCGCGGCGCGGCGCGAGTTCGAACACCGGCGAGCGTTCCGCGAGAAGGTCAAATGGCGCACCGGCTGCGAAGGCCGGATCAACCACATCAAACGCAGCTACGGCTGGGACCGCACCGAACTCGTCGGGATCCACGGTGCCCGGACATGGTGCGGACACGGGGTCTTCGCCCACAACCTGGTCAAGATCGGCGCCCTGAACACATGAAACCTCACCCGACCGAAGCCCAGACCAAGATCGACCACCGACCGGTCAGACCAACCTCGCACATCCATGCTCACCGGCCCCGCGCCGAACCGTTCTTCAGGGCGAAGTAACTAGTGCGACGGCGGGCTCCTGGACAAAATCGACCCCGACGGTGGTCACACGCGCGATCGCGTCGATGAGCGTCTGGGACATCAACCGACTCGTCATAGCAGATGCGAAGCCGCCCCGTTTCAGGTGATGCGCCAAAGCTGCTGACGTGAAACCCGGCATCGTCAAGTTCCGGAGTGAGTTCACGGACGATCTGGCGTACCCGGTCCATGCTGTGCGGCCCCATGTGGGAAGTCTGACCCAGGTAGTGCTTGGTGTCATCCACGACAAGTCGCGATCGGCATGACGGCTCTATCGGCGGCTAGATGCGGTCGGTGCCGCTGCGCCGCTAATCCGGTAGGGCCGCTGCGCGGCAGCTCTGAGGACCGATCTAGTCGTCAGCTGGAAGGGCTAGAACTTCCCCACTTGTTGCCGACGACGGTTCGTCCCCCAGGCCGCGAGCGCGCCACCCACCACACAGATCAGCGCCGCGCCGAGAACGCCATCGCGGATTACCGGCACGCCGACAGCGACGTTCACCACGAAGGCAAACGCGAATGACCCGATCGCAAAGATGACAGCGAGCACGACCAATGGCAGGGCATACAACCGCTCTCGCGCGGTCGTGTACCAGTGTCGGATGCTCATGGCACAAATGTAAGTGATGCGAGCGCGATCCGCGCTGTCATCGGCCGATCCGCGCGCTGACGGCGGCAAATCTGTGAGTGTTGTTGCGGCATCTCTGGATGGGATTGCTGCAGGTTCGGTGTTGGTGATCGGTCGTGACTCTCGGCAAATCTGGCCGTCTCGTTGTCCGTGGGGCGTGCCATGGACCGGACTCGTCCGATG
>DASXJI010000228.1:0-2090 GCA_036497495.1 Mycobacterium sp. | reverse complement strand
GGCAACACGGTGATGCCGAGCTTGCGGCAGTCGGCCAGGTAGACCGCGGCCTTGTCTTTGTCGTCACCGACCGAGGTGAGCAACCCGGCCATGTACTCGCCGGGATAGTTCGCCTTCAGATACGCCGTCCAGTAGGACACCAAGCCGTACCCGGCGGCGTGTGACTTGTTGAACGCGTAGTCGGCGAACGGCAGGATGGTATCCCACAGCGCCTTGATCGCCTTGGGCGAGAATCCGTTGGCCTGCATGCCTTCTGAGAAGCCTTCGAACTCCTTCTCCAGCACTTCGCGCTTCTTTTTGCCCATGGCCTTGCGCAGAATGTCTGCTCGGGCGAGTGAGTACCCGGCCACCTTCTGCGCGATGCGCATGATCTGCTCCTGATACACGATCAGGCCGTAGGTCTCGGCGAGGATCTCGCGCAGCGGTTCCTCGAGCTCGGGGTGGATCGGCTTGATCGCCTGCCGGTTGTTCTTCCGGTCGGCGTAGTCGTTGTGGGCGTTCATGCCCATCGGGCCGGGCCGGTACAGCGCGAGCACCGCGACGATGTCCTCGAATCCGGTGGGTTGCATGCGGCGCAGCAGGTCGCGCATCGGCCCGCCGTCGAGCTGAAAGACCCCCAGCGTCTCGCCGCGACCCAGCAGCTCGAAGGTGGCCGGGTCATCCAGCTCGACCGATTCGAGGTCGAGGTCGATCCCGCGGTTGTCCTTGATGTTCACCAGCGCGTCGCCGATGATCGTCAGGTTGCGCAGCCCGAGGAAGTCCATCTTCAGCAGGCCGATCGCCTCACACGACGGGTAGTCCCAGCCGGTGATGATCGCGCCGTCCTGCGCCCGCTTCCACAGCGGGATCACATCGGTCAGCGGCTCGCTGCTCATGATCACCGCGCAGGCGTGCACGCCGGAGTTACGGATCAGACCTTCCAGGCCCCGGGCGGTCTGGTAGATGGTCCGCACGTCGGGATCGGTGTCGATCAGACCGCGGATCTCGGCGGCCTCTTTGTAGCGTTCGTGGGTGGGGTCGGTGATGCCCGACAGCGGAATGTCTTTGGCCATGATCGCCGGCGGCAGCGCCTTGGTGATCCGGTCGGCGATCGCGAAACCCGGCTGGCCGTAGTGAATCCGGGCGGAATCCTTCAGTGCTGCTTTGGTTTTGATGGTGCCGAAGGTGATGACCTGAGCAACCCGGTCCTGACCCCACTTTTCGGCGGCATAGCGCACCATCTCGCCGCGTCGACGGTCGTCGAAGTCGATGTCGATGTCGGGCATCGAGGCGCGCTCGGGGTTGAGGAACCGCTCGAACAGCAATCCGTGCTGGATCGGGTCGATGTCGGTGATGCCCAGCGCGTAGGCGACCAGCGATCCGGCCGCCGAGCCACGGCCCGGGCCGACCCGGATGTCGACCGAGCGGGCGTAGTTGATCAGGTCGGCGACGATCAGGAAGTAGGACGGAAAACCCTTGTCGCAGATGACTTCGATCTCGTACGCGGCGCGTTGTGAGTAGCCGTCGGGCAGCGCGTCGGGGAAACGGCGTTGCAGGCCGGCCTCGACCTCGTGGCGCAGCCAGGACGCCGGGTCGTGGCCGTTGGGCACCGGGAAGACCGGCATCCGGTCGCGGGGCGCCCACACCTCGGCGTACGAGCTGACCCGCTCGGCGATCAGCAGGGTCGAGTCGCAGGCCCCGGCGACCTCGCCGTCCCAGATCTCGCGCATCTCGGCGGCCGACTTGAGGTAGTAGCCGTCGCCGTCGAACTTGAAGCGGTTGGGGTCCGTAAGCGTCTTACCGGTCTGCACACACAGCAGCGCCTCGTGGTTGTGCGCGGCGTCGCGGGTGACGTAGTGGCAGTCGTTGGTGGCCAGCGGCGGAATGCTCAGCGCGCGACCGATTTCCAGCAGGCCGTCGCGCACCCGGCGTTCGATGGACAGCCCGTGGTCCATTAGCTCCAGGAAGTAGTTATCGGGCCCGAAGATCTCCCGCCACTTGGCGGCTGACTCCAGCGCTTCCCGGTGCTGGCCGAGCCGAAGCCGGGTCTGCACCTCCCCGGACGGGCAACCGGTGGTGGCGATGATTCCGCTCGCGTGCTCGGCGATCAG
>DASXJI010000227.1:0-3886 GCA_036497495.1 Mycobacterium sp. | reverse complement strand
CCGACCGGCCCGCGGCTGGGCAACCTGGTGGTCGAGGTCGAGCACCTCGACAAGGGCTTCGAGGGACGCACGCTGATCAAAGACCTGTCGTTCACGCTGCCGCGCAACGGCATCGTCGGCGTCATCGGTCCCAACGGTGTCGGCAAGACGACGCTGTTCAAGACCATCGTCGGCCTCGAACAGCCGGACAGCGGCATCGTCAAAGTCGGCGAAACCGTGAAACTGAGCTACGTC
Organism: Mycobacterium sp.; assembly: GCA_036497495.1. Taxonomy (GTDB): domain Bacteria; phylum Actinomycetota; class Actinomycetes; order Mycobacteriales; family Mycobacteriaceae; genus Mycobacterium. Next base: position 3,652 of record DASXJI010000227.1, on the reverse strand, counting down.
GACCAGTCGCGGGGCGGCATCGACCCGAAGAAGACGGTCTGGCAGACCGTCTCCGACGGGCTGGACTACATCCAGGTCGGGCAGAACGAGATCCCGTCGCGGGCCTACGTCTCGGCGTTCGGTTTCAAGGGCCCCGACCAGCAGAAGCCCGCCGGGGTGTTGTCCGGTGGTGAACGCAACAGGCTCAACCTGGCGCTCACGCTCAAAGAGGGCGGAAACCTGATCCTGCTGGACGAGCCGACCAACGACCTCGACGTCGAGACGCTGGGCTCACTGGAAAACGCGCTGGAGAAGTTCCCCGGCTGCGCGGTGGTGATCTCCCACGATCGCTGGTTCCTCGACCGGACCTGCACCCACATCCTGGCGTGGGAAGGCGACGACGACAACGAGGCCAAGTGGTTCTGGTTCGAAGGTAACTTCGGTGCGTACGAAGAGAACAAGATCGAGCGGCTCGGAGCCGAAGCGGCGCGTCCGCACCGGGTGACTCACCGAAGGCTCACTCGCGACTAGTGTCAGGCGTGCCAGCGTTGGTATGCGTGCTGAGGAGCGGTCGGCATGACGGTTGATGCTCTGAACTGGGCGAAGTTCGCTGACAGCCACGATATTCCCGAGTGGATATCGAAGGCTTACGCCGACAGCTACCAAGGCCCGCACGACAACGAGGCCGAAGCCGACTCCGGACCTGCGCCGGAGTCGCTGTCGGCTCCCGCGGTCACGCCGGCCCTTTTGAGCGCGCACTATCGACTCGGTTCCCATCGGCCCACGGGAGAGAGCCGCGTCGCGGTCTACCCGCACGACGACCCGAGCGGATTCGGTCCCGCGCTGCAGGTGGTCACCGACGACGGCGCAATGCTGATGGATTCGATCACCGTGCTGCTGCATCGGCTCGGGGTGGCCTATCTGGCGATCATGAACCCGGTCTTCCATGTGCGTCGGGACGGCGCCGGAGATCTGCTTGCCGTTGGGCCGAAAGATTCCGGCGACGACGGGATCGATGAGACCTGGATCCACGTCCAGCTCGTGCCATCGGTGGACCGGGACGCCTTACATGAAGCCGAACGCCTGCTGCCGGGGGTGCTTGCCGACTTACGCAGAGTCGCAGCGGATTCAACGGCGATGATCGCCATACTCAACGAGCTGGCCCACGACGTGGAAACCAACGCGAACGGCCACTACCCAGGGGCCGACAACGGTGACGTCGCCACCCTGTTGCGCTGGTTGGCCAAGGGACATTTCACGTTGCTGGGATACCAACGCTGCCCGGTGTACGACGGACGCGTGTCGGGGGATGCGGCGACGACCAGCCTCGGTGTGCTGCGTCGTCGCAAGGGTTCGCGCCCGTGCCTGACCGAGGACCACGAACTGTTGGCCTTGGCGCAGACGGATGTTGCCAGCTACTTGCGCTTCGGCGCTTACCCGTATGTCTTCGCTGTCCGGGAAGACGCGGACGGCAGCGTCTTCGAGCATCGCCTCATCGGCCTGTTCACCATTGCCGCGATGAACGCCGATGTCCTGGAAATCCCGATCATCTCGCGCAGGGTCCACGAGGTGCTCACCCTGGCCGATCTCGACCCCGGTCACCCCGGGCAGCTGCTGCTTGACGTGCTCCAGACCGTGCCGCGTTCAGAGCTTTTCGCGCGTAGCCCCGAGCAGCTGCTGGCGATGGCCAAGTCGGTGGTCGACCTCGGATCGGGGCGACGCGCGCTGCTGTTCTTGCGCGCTGATCGCCTCGAGTACTTCGTGTCGTGCCTGGTCTACCTGCCGCGCGACCGCTATACGACGGCGGTGCGTTTGCAGATCGAAGACATCCTGGTCCGGGAATTCGGCGGCACCAGCCTCGAATTCACCGCTCGTGTCACTGAATCACCTTGGGCGCTATTGCATTTCATGGTCCGGTTGCGCACGGACACCGCCACGCAGGTCGATACCTCCGACGCTAACCGGGTGCGGCTCCAGGCGCAGCTGACCGAAGCCGCGCGCACCTGGTCCGACCGGTTGCTCGGCGAGGCTGCTGCGGCCGGAGTGGAGCCCATCGAGGCTGAACACTACGCGAACGCGTTCGCCGAGCCGTACAAAGAGGCGGTCACGCCTGCCGATGCGATCAACGATATCGCCATCTTCGAGGAGCTGACCGACGATTCGGTCAAACTGGTGATGTCTGATCACGACTACGGCGAAACTGTCCGGCTGACATGGTATTTGGGCGGGCGGACGGCATCCCTGAGCCAGTTGCTGCCGATGCTGCAGTCCATGGGTGTGGTGGTGCTCGAGGAGCGTCCGTTCACGGTGAATCGCCCGGACGGGCTGCGGGTGTGGATCTACCAGTTCAAGATCGCGCCACAGCCCACCGTCCCGCTGGCGCAGCCGGGTCCGGAGCGAGAGGTGACCGCCCAGCGTTTCGCCGATGCGGTGACCGCGATTTGGGAAGGCCGCGCCGAGATCGACCGGTTCAACGAGTTGGTGATGCGCGCAGACCTGACCTGGCAACAGGTGGTACTGCTGCGCAGTTACGCAAAGTATCTGCGGCAGGCCGGTTTTCCGTACAGCCAGTCACACATAGAATCGGTGGTCAACGAAAACCCTCACACCGCACGATCACTGGTGACGTTGTTCGAGGCGCTGTTCGATCCCGAACCATCGGGCTCGCCGAAGAGCCGTGACGCGCAGGCTGCTGCGGCGGCGGTCGCCTCCGACATCGACGCGTTGGTGAGTATGGATACCGACCGCGTCCTGCGCGCATTCGCCGAACTGATTCAGGCTACGCTGCGTACCAATTACTTTGTGACACAAGAGGGATCAGCCCGCAGCCAGAATGTGCTGTCGCTGAAACTGGATGCCCAGCTGATCAAGGAGCTTCCGCTGCCGCGCCCGAAGTTCGAGATCTTCGTGTACTCGCCCCGCGTCGAAGGTGTGCACCTGCGATTCGGTTACGTAGCGCGTGGTGGCCTGCGGTGGTCGGACCGTCGGGACGACTTCCGCACCGAGATCCTGGGTCTGGTCAAGGCGCAGGCCGTCAAAAACGCGGTCATCGTGCCGGTCGGCGCCAAAGGCGGTTTCGTGGTCAAACAACCGCCGCTGCCCACCGGTGATCCCGCCGCCGATCGCGACGCCAACCGCGCCGAAGGCGTCGACTGCTACAAGCTCTTCATTTCCGGACTGCTCGACATCACCGACAACGTCGATCACAGCACCCGTGAGGTCACTGCCCCACCGGGAGTCGTGCGGCGCGACGGCGGCGACGCCTATCTGGTGGTGGCCGCCGACAAAGGCACCGCAACGTTTTCTGACATCGCCAACGAGGTCGCCGAGTCCTACGGCTTCTGGCTGGGCGACGCGTTCGCGTCCGGCGGATCTGTTGGCTACGACCACAAAGCGATGGGAATCACCGCCAAAGGGACGTGGGAAGCGGTCAAGCGGCACTTCCGCGAGATGGGCGTCGACACCCAGGCCGAGGACTTCACCGTGGTCGGCGTCGGGGACATGAGCGGCGACGTGTTCGGCAACGGCATGCTGCTGTCCACCCATATCCGCCTGCTGGCCGCCTTCGACCACCGCCACATCTTCTTAGACCCCGACCCCGATCCGGCCGCGTCGTGGCAGGAGCGACGACGGATGTTCGACCTGGCGCGCTCCAGCTGGGACGACTACGACA
>DASXJI010000226.1:0-2807 GCA_036497495.1 Mycobacterium sp. | reverse complement strand
CGGCTGACACCATCGCACAAGCGGGGCTGAGTAATGGCGACATATTCACGGTCGAGCGCGGCTGACACACCGCCGGCGGTGTGGCGATACGCCGGAACGCTCGACGACCTGTGGGAAGGCGAGGTGCGCGGGGTTAACCTCGGCGGCGTCGACGTCGTGCTGTGCAACGTCGACGGCGAACTGTTCGCATATGACGACCGGTGCCCCCACCTGGCAAATCCCCTCTCCCACGGTGTCCTCAACCACGACACGCTGAAGTGCGCTGCGCACGAGTGGGAATTCGATGCGCGGACCGGCCAGGGGGTGAACCCCCAAGGCGCGTGTCTGACATCGTTTATGGTTCGACTCGACGACGACCGGATCTTCATCGGGATACCGTCCGAATCCCCGCGCACGGTAGACCAACCCGATCGCCGGGTTGGCCCGGTGCTGCACGCCACGCCATTCGCGCACGTGGTGGCCGCCGTCATCGAAGACGAGAACGACGACGTCATTGTCCGCGACGAAGGGGCCTACCTGCGCGTGCTGGCGCCCGGCATCTGCCGCCTGCCCAGCGCCGCCCTGGAGGCCGCAACCGGCCCGGCCATTCGGTTCCCGGGCGACCTCGAAGTCGTGATGTCGTCGTTCACAGGTGTATTGACGCTGACTGATGACGGCGCGGTCTGGACCTTGGCAGCCCATCCGACGGTGGCCGATCCGCCGGCCGGCGACAGATGACAACCCCGGGCCGCCCGCCTGGCCGCAAGACCTACACGCGACTCGCGGCGGGCCGGCGAATCCCACTCGAATATGAGTTGTTGAGCACGGACCTTCACTACCACTACCCACGTCGGTTCGAGCTGACGGCCGACCTCCCCGTCGTCGACTGGTACTACCGCCACCGCGAAGGCGCCACCCTGCAAGCACAGAGCTGGGAAAAGTTCGCCGATCCACGGCGGACCACATACCGCGAATACACCCAGTTGCAAGACGGCCGCGAAGACGTTATCGACGGGCTCCTTCGGGAGATCGACGACACCGGCTACGACCGTCAGCTCGATGTCGACTGGCTGCACTTCCTCGACCGCTGGTACTTTCCGCTTCGTTATCCCGTACACGGTTTGCAAATGCTGGCCGCCTATGTCGCGCAGATGGCGCCTGCCTCCCGCATCACCAACTGCGCAGCGTTCCAAGGTGCCGACGAGATGCGTCGCGTCCAGCGCATCGCCTACCGCACTGCGCAAGTCAACGGTTGCCCGGTCGACGCCGCCACGCTACGGCGACAACAGACTGCGTGGGAGGAAGCATCTGCGCTCCAGCCGCTCCGCGAGCTCATCGAACGTGCGCTGATCACCTACGACTGGGATGAGGCGTTTACCGTGACGAACGTAGTCATCAAGCCTCGAATTGATCGCCTGGTGAATCAAGAACTCGCCGGCTCGCTGGCAACGGCCAACAGCGATCCCATCCTGACCAGCATCCACTTCTCGCTCGACGAAGATGCCCGTTGGCACCGCGCGTGGACGGCCGCGCTACTGCGCCACCTGATCGATGACACGCCTTCGAACGCCGACGCGGTTTCCGCATGGGTAGACAAGTGGCGGCCACTGGCTTTCGATGCGCTCTACGCTGCCGCCGGCATCCTCGCCGACGCACCGGTGACGATGGATCCCGCCCCAGTCGCAGCGCGCATCAGCGACGAGGTGTCGCGAGAAACTGCTGCCCTCTTTGCGGCGCGAGGGTGATTGCGACGATCGCGTAGGTCAGCGACCGCTACAGTTCCTCGACGTGGCCGTCTGACCATTCGATGCGCGTGCCGTACTCGGGATGTGCGTAAATATGGATGGTGTACAGATCGTGTAACGAATCCCACCACGTGCAACTGCGTGCGCCAACGCGCCAGCGTTGCGCCACCCTGCCGTCGGTGAACTCGCACAACTCGAACTGGACTTCGTCGGGCTCACCGTAGTTGGCTTGCTCAGACTGTGCCTTCAACGCCTTGGCATGAGTTCGGTAGACGATTGCGGTTCTCAAAGCTGCCTCTCGGATATGTTTCACATGCGGGCCGGACCCGGTCTTGGTGGCCGGTGTTGACGATCAGCGTCTCAGCGGCCTCACGCGCCACCGATACCGCGACTGCATACGGAATCGCTGCGCTGCGGCCATCGCCTCACGGCGGCCATCTTCAGCCTGGCCAGCGGCTTCCCTCAGGTCGGTGGCTCTTCCATTACGACGGTGTCGTCGCCGGCAGACGTTGCGGCTCGATGCGGAAGGGAACGGCTGGTTGCCCTTGAACAGCCTCGTTAGTCACGTCGCCTCCTCTACGCGTCAATGCCCTAGCTGTAGCCAAGCGGACTGACACTGCCGGTGATAGCCGCTAAGCGCCCCGAGCCTGTCCGCTTCCCGTCAATCCGACAGACGCGTAGGCGACAGATCGCCGAGTTCCTACTCGGTTAACTTGGTTTGACGGGATATCGCGGGCGAATAACATGTGGCATCAAGTCGAGCGAAAGAAGCCGATCGCGGAATCCAAGCCGGGAGTGACAAATGTCCGAGCTAGCCTTCGACTTGGCACCTGAATTTCGGACAACGGACGTCGATGAGGCGGCTGACGCTTTGGACCGAGTCTACGTGGGTGCCGAGCTGACTCCGGTCGGCACCAAATCGGTGAACATGCAGATGAAGGCGCTGCAGCTTCCCCTGTTGACCGCCGGCTACCTCGGTTTCGGCGTCGACATCGCTATCCGGGCAGACGACGTGACTGCCTACTACATCGATGCACCGGTATCGGGCACGGCGGTGAGTCGGTGGCGTGACGGGGGGGTCGT
>DASXJI010000225.1:0-2640 GCA_036497495.1 Mycobacterium sp. | reverse complement strand
AGGTCGAGGACCGGATAGAGCAGCACTTGCAGCGTCGGCTGCGGAATACCCTCTTCGCGGCTACGCAGCGTGACGAGGGCAGCTAGGTTTCCGCCGGCGCTGTCACCGCCAACGCCGATTCGGGACGGGTCAGCGCCCAGTTCGGCGGCGTGTCCACGTGCCCATCGATAGGCCGCGACGCAGTCATCGACCGCAGCCGGGGCCCGGTGTTCGGGTGCGAGCCGGTAGTCCACCGACAACACGTGTATCGCGGCGTCTCTGCAAATCATTCGACACAGTCCGTCGTGGGATTCGATGTCGCCCACGACAAAACCGCCGCCGTGGAAGAAGAGAAGTAGCGGAGCCGCCTCGGCGACCGCCGGTCGATAGTGTCGCGCTCGAAGGGGGCTGTCGGGGCCGGGAATCGTGAGGTCGGTGGTGGGGACGGCTACGCCGGTGTTGGTCGCCGCATTCGATTTCCGCATCACGGCGCGCGCGACTTCCAGATCGGCATCAGCCGAGAGACCGCTACTGCGTGTGCTTCGTTGGGCGATCAGTATCAACTGAAGCGTGGCGTCAAGGGTGTTGCCGTCGACGGTGATCCTTCTGCCGCCAGTCAGGAGGCGTTTTAGCCATGGCGGAATCCACGGCATGATCTTGACACCGACGCCACGAAGGGCGTTTTTCACCGCGAGAGGGCGGGCTTCGGGCCGCTTGTGTGCTATGGCTGCCTCCGTGCGAACTGCGAAGTGACTTCCTGGGGCACTGTGTTCGGAACACATATTTCGTTCAAGGATAAGCGGGGGTGCGGTGGACCTCATGCGGCGGCTCGAACGGCGATCGGCGACCGACCGGAACCACCTTCCGAAAGGTTCCGGTACGGGATATTCCCGACCGCCGTCCACAAAAGCGTTGTCGCGCTGGAAAACAACGTCCATAGATCCTCGACTACCTCCACAAAGGTATCCCACGCATTTCCGGCGAGGGGCACTAGCTGATTCGGCAACTCTCAATCGACGCGATGTCCGATACGGCGATGTGCTCCGATGAGGAAACGGCAGCTACCGGCAACACCGCGTTGCGGATCGCCGCCAATATCGCCGGGTGATGGGCGGAATGATCGCCGGTGGGTATGGCTATCAGTCGGGGCCGCCGCGACGTCCATTGCAGCCGGTCAAGGGCTGTCCGACCGCCTTTGGCAGTGAACTCCTCTTCATCCTCGGGCGAGGCAATCAGCGTCACGTTGGTCCCACGGTGGGCAAGCGTTGTCAGAACATCCTCCGGCAGGAAGACGAGTCCGACCTGGCTCAACACCCGCAGGACGTATCGCGGGAGGTGGTTGTGCATAAAGCTCTTCGTCCGCTTCCGAGCCGGGTTGAGAAGTGCTCTGAGGCGCTTTGTTCTGGATTCGCCAGCGCCGCCGCCCGTGTCACTGGCCGCGTTGGCGTGTAGCGCCGCGTTGGCGTGTAGCGCTTCCTTCTGGACGCCCCACTGCTGCAGCAAGGTGGGGGTAACACGCCAATTCCACACCTGCGGGTTGACCAGGATCGCCGACTGCGCACCGAGACTGCGGGCGGCCTGAGCGGCGTACCACGAGCCGGAGCAGATACCGACAAGCTGGAGTTGGCCGGCGTCTTGGCACGCATGTCTGGCCACGGCTATCGAGTCGGTGATGTCAGCCTTGGAAAATATCCTGCGCCAAGGGCCCCGGTTGATCTGGCCCGACAAGCCCTGTCCTGCCGGGTCCCAGCGCACCGCCTGTGACCCGGCCGCCGCAATGCGACGTGACAATTCGACCCACTCCCGAGCGGGTCCTACGTGCAAGTCGTTGGCCGTCACGAAGAACAACACGGTCTTTGCGGGCGCGGGACTACGGCGTCGGGGCAGCGTGCGGATGGCGAATAGGCCGTTCGGCTCGATTCGTTCGATGCTCTCGACAACGTCGACCCCGTCGGGCCCTTCGGCCGGCATCGTCACCGTTGTCAGGTATTGGGGCACGACGCGATGGGTGCGAGTGGGAGCGTTTTCGTCGATCCACTCGATGATCGAATCGACCGCGGTGGAAGGGATCGGTACCAACACGTCCCTCGGCCGGGCGCATTCCGGCAGACCGCCGGTAATGATCGAATCAACTCCCTCGGCCGACGCCAGGGCGGTGACGCGCTTGTCGGTCTCGGCTGGTCGTCCCACCAGAAGTAGGTTGTCGACGCCATGGGCGTGGGCGCCGACTGGATTGGCACCCATCCGCAGCGCGGCGAATTCTGCGGCGGCGTGGTCGCTCAACCGCCCGCCGAAGAGTGACACTTCGCCGGGCGTAGCAGCGTCCTCGCCCACCGAAACCCGGAACAGCGTGGTGTGTTCTCGAAGGTAACGCCTGCCCGTTCCATAGGGATCGAGGTAGACCACGCGGTTGACCGTGGGGGATTGGGCCAGGTACTCGTTCAAGATCAGGCATCCGGCACGGATGCCGATAGCGGTCGCCGACTCCGCTCCGATCAGCCTGAGGTAGTCGAGCGCGTGGCGCACGCTTGCCACCCAGTTGGCCACCGCGTCATCACGGACCTGAGCGTATGCAGAATCACCCGAGCCCAGATAGTCAAAACGCAGCACTCCGAAACCGCGGCGCGCCAGGTTGTCGGCGAGGACCCGTTGTAGTCGGAC
>DASXJI010000224.1:0-8667 GCA_036497495.1 Mycobacterium sp. | reverse complement strand
TGGCCCACGCCAGCATCATCTGCAGCTTGGGACTCGATACCACAGGCGCAGAAGGCAGTTTGTCCACCAGACCGAGCAGCGTCGCGTTCTGTGAAAGTTCGAGCAGTGTTGGGCCGTCGGTCTCGACAAGGTCGACCGCCCGCCGGGTATCGCCCGCTGCCAGGGCGTGGTCGACAGCCTGTGCGAGCATGTGGTGGTCGGCAAACCAGTCCGACGCGGTGCGGTGCAGCGGTGTTGTCAGCTCCGGGTGGTCACGATCAAGGCGTCGCCGCAGGAATTCGGCGAACAGGTGGTGATACCGGAACCAATCGCCGTTTTCATCGAGCCTGCGCAGGAACAGGTCCCGTGTCTCGACCTCCTCGAGCATGGCCTGCCCGCGCGCCTCGCCGCTGAGCGCGGACGCCAGCGATCCACAGATCCGCTCGGTGATCGAGGTCGTCAACAGGAATCGCAACATCTCGGGTTCCAGTGCGCTCAAGACGTTCTCGGCGAGGAAATCCGCGATGGCGTGGTGCCGGCCGGAGATGTGGCTGATGACCTCGGCCGGAGTGTCGGCCCCCCGCAGCGACAGCGACGCCAACTGCAGCGCGGCGACCCAGCCATCTGTCGAGTTGTGGAGATCGGTCACATCACCGCTCTGCAGGTCCAACCCGGCAACGTCGACCAGAAACGACCGCGCCTCCGCCTCGTCGAAACACAGTGCGCCGACATCGATTTCGATGAGCTCGTCGCGGACCCGCATCCGGCTGAGCGGCAGACCAGACCGCGACCTGCTCGTAATGACGACTTGCAAGTTGTTACCGCCGTGCTCGAGCAGGAAATCCATCGAACCTATTACGGCGGCAGCGGTAACACGGTGCCAGTCGTCGACGATGACCGCCATTCGCTCGTCACGCTCGTGGATCTCGTTGATCAGCGACGTCAGCACGTACTGTTGGGCGTTCTCGCCACGCGCTTCGAGTACATCACCAAGATCGCGGGCAACGGCTGGATTTGCTCGCCGGATCGCTTCCACCAGGTTGGCCAGAAACCACACCAGGTTGTTGTCGTTGTCGTCGACGGTCAGCCACGCCACGTTCATCCCATCGCGCGCAAGTTCCTCCCCCCACTGGGCAGCCAGTGTCGTCTTTCCGTATCCGGCCGGCGCGTGAATCATGATCAGTCGCCGCTGTTCTCCCGCGCGTAACGCATCGATCAACCGGTGCCGAGGGACCTGCGCCCGGGGACGACGCGGTGGACGAAACTTGGTCGCCGGGGTCGGCGGCGCCGTCGCTGGATCGAAGTAGGTACGTGGACCCGTTCCAGAGGTGCGTGGACCCGTTCCCGCGAGTAACGAGTCCCCGGCTGGATCCAGGCGAAGTGCCATCTCGTCAACGCCGACGCCGATCCGACGCCCGATGTCGCAGAGCTCCTCGCCGAACTCGCCGGCCGAGGTTGGACGGTCCGCCGGTTCCCGCGCCATCGCTCGTTCGACGGCACGAGACAGCGCATCTGGAATGTCGACCTTGCGCAGATCCGGAACAGGCTGCCTCGAGATCCGCAGAAACTGGGCAACGACCGACTCGCCGCTTTGACGCTCGAACGCGGCATGGCCAGTCAGTGCACAAAACAATGTGGCACCAAGCCCATAGAGATCGGAAGCCACCGTCGGTGCCGCCCCCGACAGCACTTCCGGAGCAGTGAACGCGGGCGTCCCAGCGATGAAACCGGCCCTGGTTTCGAAGCCGCCCGCAATTCTCGCGATACCGAAATCGGTCAGCTGCGGTTCGCCGTACTCGGTGAGAAGAATGTTCGCCGGCTTCACATCACGATGGAGGGTGCCGCCTCGGTGCGCCGTCTCCAATGCCCCTGCGACCTTGACGCCGAGCCGCAATGCGCCGCCCCAGCCAAGCGGACCACGCTTGCGAATCAGTGCATCGAGCGAGTCGTGGGGGTGATATTGCATGACGATGAACGGTCGCCCGCTGGTAGTCGCGCCGATCTCCAGAATGTTCACGATGTTCGGGTGCCCGGAGAGCCGGCCCATGGCAAGTTGCTCGCGCATGAACCGCTCGAGGTTTTCGTCGTCGAGGTCGGCGGTCAACACTTTGACGGCAACAGTTCGATCAAGCGAGGGCTGCGAACAGCGGTAGACCACGCCGAAGCCGCCGCGGCCGATCTCCTCTGCCTCCGCGAAGCCGACGGCCGCGAGCTCCCCGGCGACATCGCCAACAATGTCATGCTGAGTTACGAGCGGATCGTATTCGGCCATCAGGCAGCCTCGATCACAATGTAGGCGCGGTCATCGGTTCACGCACAACATATCGCTATGTATCTACAGTCTGGCCGAATCAAACTTTCCACCCAGATGAAGTCCGCCGACAAAGACAACCGTGTGCGCGGCGAGCACCTCGATCTACGCGCTGTCGTATCCGGTCGAGTACCTTCCCCCTCGACGACAGCCGGATAGTGGTGCTCGGTCGCGACTGGGCCAGGCCCGCGACGGCGGCTCGGCTGTCGACGCGGTGTTCGCCCACATCATCACCCTCCGAGGCGGTCGCGTCGCGGTGTTGCAGCCGATCACCGACACCGCGTCGTGGGGTGTCCGGTCGGCCTTATAACTGGTGCAGATGCCCGCGCGGACGCCGATGGCCCAACTTCCAGCGCCCGAGCTGACCGTTCGGTATGACGGTTCTGCGCACACGTTCGTGGCGGGCGACGACGTGGTGATCGGCCGCGACATCCGCGCCGATGTGCGCATTTTTAGCTCCGACTGCACCCCCGCGCGGGGCAGCGTCAAGCCGAGCGCGGTGAGACTGACCACCTGCAGCGAAATCGCGTTGTTGACGACCTTCGGCTTGACGATGATGCTGCTGCCCAGCGCGCCCGCGCAGTTCGATCGTGCCGTCCAACGGGTGCGTTCTCGCGCCCGACACGAAGCTGCTCAACAGCGGAATCGCGTCTTGCACACTTCGGGTGATGCCGCTGGAGGGCCAGGTGACAGCTGCGTCCAGCACGCCGATCGTGCCCTTCGACTGGTCGTTGCCGTCCAGATGCACGTTGTCGATTTCTACCTCGGCCTTCATCCGTTTGGCCCCACGGATCTGGTTGCCCGCGGTGATGATCGAGATCGGGCCGTAGTCGCTGGTCATGTGCTGCAGCAGGAGCGGCTTCAAACCGACCGACACAGTGACCTTGTCCCCCACGACGCACTCAGCGGATGCCGCCACCCGGCTGTTCACGGTGTGCCGGGTGTACAGCTCAGCGGCGAGCAGGCCGCCGGCGACCAGCGACACCACGATGACAGCGATCAGGACGATCGACAGGGGACCACGCAGACTGATGCGGCTCGGGTTGGAGCCCTTCGGTGTGGGGCCACGCGGCGGTGGGCCGTATCCGGGCTGGCCGGGCGGCCGCGTGTGATCAGCGGGGCGCGCCCACACCGTGTGGCCAGTGTGCGGCGGCCCGTGCGGATACCTCACAATTCTGCCTGGTCAATCTGAACACGGATCGAGCACTTGACTAGCACCGCGAGGGTGTCGTCCGCTCGATCCTCGGCGACGACCGCTCGACGCCCTGGGCCAGGTTGTGGCCGAAGCTGTTTCCCGCGTCGCGGCAGGGGCTTCGGGCCCGGCGGCCTGATCGAGGAACCTGAAGCTGGGCCTCGGTGCCCTGATCCAGCATCATTCGGCGTTCACGCGAATTGCGGTTGTGTCCGACATGCACTGGGTCGCCCACGCGCTGCCGCCTTCGCCTGGATGGTCCCCGGCGAGCTCGCCCTGTTCGGCCTCGACGAGCTCGAGCGGACCAAGGAGTGGGCCGCCGGCTGACTGTCTTGCTCGGCCAACGGCAGCCCGCCGGTGGGCTAAGCGGGTGGTCCCTCCGCGATGGCAGAGGCGTCCTGTGTTGAAGGGACTAAATGTGTGCGACGATCGCCGCGATAGCCGTCCAGATAACCAAAACCCAAATCGCAACCGCCATGGCCGCGGAGATCAGCGACATCGTGTCCAGTTTCACTTTCATGATTCTCCTCCTCAGTACGGTTCGTGGCCGTATTCCTGGCAGTACAACCCGACGGCGGCGATCACTAGCGCCGCAATAGCCGCAGCTTAGACCGGCGAACTAGGGGTGTATCTTCCAAGACTGCCTCTGCCGTCGGGTAGTTGACGGTCGCGCCAGCCCCGCACGCATCACGAAGGCGTTCTCGAACCCGACGGCAACCCGTTGGTGAATGGCGCGTGATTTTGCGGCGTACCGCTCGCGCGATCACAACAGCACGGGGCGCGGGCGCGACCTCGGCTAAGAGGCGGGCACGTCATCAGGCTCCGCACTGCCGCACACAAGGTCACATTTGAGACGTCTTGCCCCTGCTGTCCGGTGCGCCTCCCGCACCCTCCACTCTGGTTTTATAAGCGTCGCTGCAATACTGGGTGTCCAGCGCTTTTCGTCCTCATCCGGGCCTGTGGCATTCCCACTGCGAGGGTTCCGGCGAACTTGCCGGACGGGATCTCGCCTCGCTCAGGGTTGCGCACCGGCCAACTTTGCGAGCGACGCGATTTCGTTGATTCGTCGTACCGCGGAGGTGATCTCGTCGGCGAACTCACTGCGCAGCTTGGACAGTTCGGGCGTCGTCGACTCAAGCAAGCCGCGATGACCGGGCGAGCCGCAACGCGGGTTTGAACAGTTCGAGTGATACCGATTCCTCGCTGGCCAACCGCCGCTGCAGCACCCACTGCTTACCGACCCGCAGGCATTCGTCGAGAAATCGGTTCTCGTCGAACTCGTCGTCGGCTTCCCACTCGGCAAGTCGATCGGCCACAACATGGTAGGCGTCCACGAACGGCCGCAGCACCAGGTGGGCGGTATAGGGCCGCACCGCCGTTAGCCACCTGCGGGCGTCGGCGGCGCAGAACGTGTCGAACACATCGACGGCGGTGGGATCTATTCCGACCAGCTCCGCGCGCATCTCCTGGGTGAACTCGGCGCGTCCGGGGAAGAAGAAGTCGAACTTCAACACGTCGCGCAGCCGCAGCGACTCCTGTACGGCGACTTGTGCCGCGTCGCCGTCGGTTTCGGCCGCCGCAACCAACGACAGTTCGCCGATCGCCCGATCCACCAGGACGTGGACTGCGGTATTGCGGTAGAAAGCGGCAACGAGGTGCTGCTGCGCCCCTACACCCCAGATGGTTTCGGTGCCCGCGCCGTAGCTGGACAGCACACCCGAGGAGACCAGCTCCTGCAACGTCCGGCGGATCGTCGCCCGATCGGTGAGGCTGACGCCGCCGGCCACGGGCCAGCCGCGCCCTTCGATATAGCGAGCCAGCGGTGCGATGGTGCCGAGCACCTCGTTAAGCGTCAGAGACCGATCCGCGGCGAGCAACGCCAGGCACACCACGGCGGTAACGGTCACCGGGGTCGCACGGTTGATCCGGTGGCAGGTATCCAGCGCGATCCGCTCGACAACATGGGCGCCGCTGGGGTCTTCCGAGGACAACTCGGCAAGCCGTTCGCGAACCGCTAGGGGTGTGCCGAAGTCAAGGTAGGCCCGGCCCAGCCGCTCACCTTGCGACCGCGCGAAATTCACCAGCCACCGCAGATCCTCCGGTCGCTTGTGACCGCCGCGGGCCTCCGTCGTCATCAGCGACACCTCATGGAGCTGCTCGTACACGAAGGACACCGGGATGATCACCGGATCGGTGCCGGGTGACGCGTCGAGGGCGTCGATGACGTAGCGCAAAATCCCGTACACCGGCGGGCGGAGCTTTCCAGTTCGGGTCCGGCCACCCTCGATCGACCAGCACAGATTCTGGCGATTGCGGATGAGCTGACCGATATAGGAACGCAACGCCAAACGATAGACAGGCATGTCGGAGGTCGACCGCCGGATGAAGACGACGCCGGTGCGGCGGGCGATGGCCCCGACCGGAAAGAAGTTCAGGTTCGCCCCACCCATCGTGAACGGCGCCTCGATACCATGCGCGACGAGCGCAACCGGCAAGGTGAACCCGTCCAGATAGGACCTGTGCGACATCAGGAACAGCAGCGAGTGTTTGCGGCTCAACGCCCGCACCCGCCGAGCCTGTTCGTCGTCGACCTCGACGTCGTGCGCGCGGTTCAGCCACCGGCCGAAGCCATCCCACACCTTGTCGACCCTCGCCGAATGCGTCGCCGACATCTCCCGCAGGTATCCCGCAGCCTCGGACTTGACGCCCGACACGTCCCTGTCCAGCTTTCGTGCGAGTCGCCCGAGAGCCTCGTCGAGGGCATCGTCGGCCAGCAGCTGGCTCACCTCCGGTGTATCGGAGGGAAGACCCAACGCCGACTCGTGGACGACGCCGATGCGTTGCAAGATCCTCCGGGCACCGATCCGGTCGAGGGCGCTCGCCACTGCGGGCGAGTCGATAGGTTTGTTGTTCATCTGCCCCCTCGCCTGTGAAGCCGAGCACTGGATTCAAAGTCTGGTCGGCTGCCGCGGGAGGTGCAAGGAAATAGCCCGTGTGCCCCTATAACGAACGCCAGACCCGAAACCTCTGAGAACTCCCGGTTCGCTGAAACATCCGCTCGACCGCTTGGGCCAGGCCGCAAGTCGCTGCGCCTAGTACTACCGCCGGTGCGCCCAGTGATCAGCAGGTGATTGTCCAGCGGTCACGACGTGGATTGACGCTCGTCGTCGCCTGCCGGTGTGGCTCCGCGCCCGGGTAGCTGTCGGATGCCCGATAGCTGCGCCGCCGTCGGGCGTGAAATAACGGCGCCCGATCGCCGTAGCGCCGCGCTGCCCCACCGAATCAGTCGGCCAGCCGACCCGCGACCACGACGACGCGTTGCGCCAAGTGCTCGAGCGCCGCACCCGTAGCGTCGCTGAGCTGCGTCTGGTTATCGGCCCCGGTGATGTGACTGACGCCGTACGGGTTGCCGTCGACGAATTTGAGCCCGGCGGTATAGCCGGGTGGCACGAGGATCCCGCCGAAGTGCATCAGTGACACGTAGAGGTTGATCAGCGTCGTCTCCTGGCCTCCGTGGGCCGTCTGGGACGAGGTGAACCCCGCGTACACCTTGTCGGCCAGCTTGCCCTGCGCCCACAGGCCGCCCAGTGAGTCGATGAACATGCGGAATGGTGCTGCCGGAGAGCCGAATCGGGTGGGCGAGCCGAAGATGACCGCGTCCGCCCACACGATGTCGTCACCGGCGGCCGTGGGCAAATCCTTGGTGGCTTCGTAGTTCGCGGACCAGGCGGGGTTGTGCGCGAACGACTGCGGGTCGTGCGTCTCGGCGACATGGCGCACCCGCACCTCGGCACCGGTGGCTTCAGCGGCGTCGGCGACCCGGCGCGCCATCCTCGTTCCATGTCCGGTCGCCGAGTAATAGATCACCGCCAGCTTTGTCATAGCCAATCTCTTCCTCCTCCAATTCATTTTCATTCATTCATCAGTTTCCGATATCTCGACTGGTGTTGGGTCAGTACTCGGTCGCGACGAACAGTTTCTGCGCCGGGAACTTGGTCAGGATGAGCGGGCCGTCATCGGTCACCACGACTCCTACCCGATCCGCGCGGCCCAGAACCGTCCGAGGCGGGCGCGTAGATCTTCATCGCGAACACCATCCCCGCCGGCAGCTCGACACGGGTTCCCCAGCGAGTTCAGCGGGGACATGCTCGGCCCCTCGTGCAGGCCCAAGCCGAGGCCGTGGGCGAACTGTGGCCCCAACCCGCCATCTGGTTCTCGAAGCCGAAATCGGTCGCCTTGGGCAGCAGCCGGGCGATCTCGTCGGACGATTGAACAATAGTTCGCAAACGGCGGGTAGCCGTTCCGCCAGAGCGTTTTCTTCTCGGTCCGGCGACAACCGCAGCGCCGACCGCTTCGGCGCCTTCGATCCAGTACGAGTAGCTCAGGCAATGCAGATGCAGTGAGGAGTCAAGCCCGGCAGCATCGCGGGCGGTGGCACAGAGACGCGGCTGGCGGCGGTCGTGTTCCACCGCGCGGGATCGGCTCCGACGCCGAAGGGCGACGGACCGCATCGCGGCACTGGTCGAGGGACTGGGCTTTCCACGTCGTCTCACGAACGGTCGCGCCCGGTTTGTCTCACGCACTGCTGCATTTCCTCGAGCTCCGGTCCACTCGCACGTCTCTGAACCGGCGCATCACATCGGCGGCACTTGCTCTGGGCACCGATTCAGAGGGCTGGCGCGACGCGTTTGAGTTGACGTTCGCCGGCTACACCGCCCAGCGGACCTCGCAGCCCGCCGTTTCAATTGAACTCCTTCTGATCCGGGCTCGGTCACAGGAAGAGGTCCAGTTGGAGGTCGTCGTCGCCCTGGGCATATCGGTAGCCGTTGAGGTCGGTGATGCCGGCCGTGGTGAGCACTTCGTCGTCGATGAGGAACCCTCCGGTGGGAAATGTGGCGTCTCCACTGAGGATCGCGTGCGCGGCGTCGGCCATGATGTCGGGGGTGCGGGCCCGGGCGGCGAGTGCTGCGCCGCCGTCCATGTTGATGATCGCCGCGGTCGCGATTGTTGTTCGGGGCCATAGGGAGTGAACGGCGACTCCGTCGTTCTTCAACTCTTCGGCCAGGCCGATGGTGGTCAGGCTCATGCCGTACTTGGCGATGGTGTATCCCAGATGGGCACCGGCCCAGTGTGGCGAGAGGTTCAGTGGTGGCGACAGGGTCAGGATGTGCGGGTTGCGGCCTGC
>DASXJI010000223.1:0-13292 GCA_036497495.1 Mycobacterium sp. | reverse complement strand
CTTGCGGATCCGCGCGTCGTCGACCATCTCGTAGTACTTCTCGGTGACCGAGATGTCAGCGAAGGGCACGCCGTAGACGCGTTCGACGTCGTAGGGCGAGAACAAGTACATGTCCTCGTTGTTCTTGGCCAACTCGAAGGTGATGTCCGGGATCACTACGCCCAGACTCAGCGTCTTGATCCGGATCTTCTCGTCGGCGTTCTCCCGCTTGGTGTCCAGGAAGCGGTAGATGTCGGGGTGGTGGGCTTGCAGGTACACCGCGCCTGCGCCTTGACGCGCGCCCAACTGGTTGGCGTAGGAGAACGAGTCCTCGAGCAGCTTCATGATCGGGATGACGCCCGACGACTGGTTTTCGATGTTCTTGATCGGCGCGCCGTGCTCGCGAATGTTGCTCAGCAGCAACGCGACTCCCCCGCCCCGCTTGGACAGCTGAAGCGCGGAGTTGATCGAGCGCCCGATCGACTCCATGTTGTCTTCGATGCGCAAAAGAAAACAGCTCACCGGCTCACCGCGCTGCTTCTTGCCCGAGTTGAGGAAGGTCGGCGTGGCCGGCTGGAATCGGCCGTCGATGATCTCGTCGACGAGCTTCTCGGCCAACCCGGTGTCGCCGGCGGCCAAGGTCAGCGCGACCATCACGACCCGGTCTTCGAAGCGCTCCAGATACCGCTTGCCGTCAAAGGTTTTCAGCGTGTAGGAGGTGTAGTACTTGAACGCGCCGAGGAAGGTCGGAAACCGGAACTTCTTGGCGTAGGCGCGATCCAGCAGCGTCTTGACGAAGTTGCGCGGGTACTGGTCGAGGACCTCACGCTCGTAGTAGTTCTCCTTGATCAGGTAGTCGAGCTTCTCGTCCTGATTGTGGAAGAAGACCGTGTTCTGGTTGACGTGCTGCAGGAAGTACTGGTGCGCGGCTTCGCGGTCCTTGTCGAACTGAATCTTGCCGTCGGCGTCGTACAGATTCAGCATCGCGTTCAGCGCGTGATAGTCCGTTTCATCGGGCAACCCATGCGCGCTGGCGGTTACAGGCTCTGTAGCGACGGTTGTTGGCACGTCTGTTCCTTCCAAAAGTCAGCGAGACCGGCGCGGACGGCATCCACGTCGTCCGGGGTTCCCATCAGTTCAAAGCGATAGAGGTAGGGGACGCCACACTTGCGGGACACCACGTCACCGGCGTAGGCGAACTCTGCACCGAAGTTGTTGTTGCCCGCTGCGATGACGCCGCGGATCAACGATCGATTGTTTTCATTGTTCAGAAAAGCAATGACCTGCTTGGGGACATAGCCACCGTCATTGATGTCCGGGGTCGCCTTGCCACCGCCGTAGGTCGGCAACACCAGCACATACGGCTGATCCACCTCGATACGGCCGTGCAGCGGTATCCGCGTTGCCGGGATACCCAGCTTCTGCACGAAGCGGTGCGTGTTCTCCGAGACGCTGGAGAAATACACCAGACTGGAGGACGGCACGGCAATCCCCTCCCTAGTTCTTACTGCGCCGTCTGCCGGTTACGCGCTCAGCACGGCTCCGGCGAGCCCTTTGATCCGGTCCGGCCGGAAGCCCGACCAGTGCTCTTTTCCGGCCACGACGACCGGCGCCTGCAGGTACCCCAGTGCCATCACGTAGTCACGTGCCTCGGAGTCCAGGCTGATGTCGACCTTCTCGTAGGCGATGCCCTGCTTGTCCAGCGCCTTGTAGGTGGCGTTGCACTGCACGCAGGCCGGCTTGGTGTAGACAGTGACGCTCATCGCGGTACGACCCCTCTGTCGATGGTGGAAACAAGACAAGACTGGCAACTACTCGGGTACTGCATATGTATTGATATTCAGCGAGCCGCCGCGCCTCAGAATTCCCGTCTCGCCGGTCCGCTTCAGCTGGCCCTCGATGCCGACTGGTGCGTCCCGACCGACTAGGTAGACCTGGGGTCTGTCGGTCTCGGAAACACTACACCTAGTGGGTGCCCGTAGGTAAGGATACAAGATGTTCTGAAAAACATTCATGAAATTCCCTGGTCGTAAGCCCTACCGTCGAAGACCTCTCGGCGTGTCGCAGATCACAAAGTGGTCTCGCCTTGATGTATAGAGAGGTCTACCACCCGGCACCGACAAGACGCGCCGTCCGGATGCGCCCAGCAAAGCGCCCCAGCGGCATGCGAACCGCTGGGGCGGGTCGGAGAAACTAGTTGATTTCGGCGATCAGTTTGCCGACCGCGTCGCGCACGTTGGCGGCCACTTCGGCATGCTCGCGCGGGTGCTGGCCATTCAGCGTCTTGAACGGAACCGATAGCTTGATCGACTCCACGACACGCGGACCGGCGATGCCGAACGACTTGCGGGTATCGTCGTGCGACCAGACGCCCCCGTATTGGCCAAAAGATCCGCCGATCACGGCCAGCGGCTTGCCCTTGAGCGCGCCGTCGCCGAACGGCCGGGAGAGCCAATCGATCGCGTTCTTGATCACGGCCGGGTAGCTGCCGTTGTATTCCGGGGTCACCACCAGAGCTGCATCGGCCCCGGCCGCAACAGCGCGCAGCGCGGTCACCGCGGCCGGAACGTCGGCGTCATTGTCGATGTCCTCGTTGTAGAACGGCAGATCACCGAGCTCTTCAAAGATCGTGACGGCAACGCCGTCCGGGGCCACCTCGGTGGCCAGCTCGGCGATCTGACGGTTGATCGACGCCGCGCGCAAGCTTCCTACCAGCGTCAGCACCTTGATGTCCGGCATGATCTGAGTTCCCTTCGGTGATTGGTGTACATCTTCGCACGGTCTAACCGGACCATGGTCCGATTTGTTCCGATGCCGCTACAGTTATTTTGTGAGCGCCGCCGACTCGGTCCGCGACCTGCCTGTTTCCGTGCCGCACGAGCGCGGCGACGCCGCGCGCAACCGCGCACTGTTGCTGGATGCGGCCCGGCGGCTGATTTCGGATCGTGGCGCCGACGCCGTCACCATGGACGACATCGCCGCGGCCGCCGGCGTCGGCAAAGGCACGGTTTTCCGGCGCTTCGGCAGCCGGGCCGGCTTGATGATGGTGCTGCTCGACGAGGACGAGCGGATCAACCAGCAGGCGTTCATGTTCGGTCCTGCCCCGCTGGGCCCTGACGCGCCGCCGCTGGATCGACTGGTCGCCTTCGGGCGCGCCCGGCTGCGTTTCGCGCACACCCACCACGAATTGCTGGCGGCGGCCAATCGCGATCCGCAGTCACGCTACGGCGCCGCGGCGATGGTGCTGCGCACGCATGTACGGATGCTGCTGGCCTCGGCCGGCACCACCGGCAACCTCGATAGCCAAACCGATGCCCTACTGGCGTTGCTGGAGGCGGACTACGTCGAACATCAGCTGACCGAACGCGACCAGTCGCTGCAGGCGCTGGGCGTTGCGTGGGAAAGCCTGGCGCGCAAGCTTTGCGGAAGATGAAGCCGCGCTGGATCCTGCACGTCGACCTCGACCAGTTTCTGGCGTCGGTCGAACTGGGGCGTCATCCCGAACTGGTCGGGCTGCCAGTCATTGTCGGAGGCAACGGCGACCCGACCGAAGCCCGCAAGGTGGTCACCTGCGCGTCGTACGAAGCCCGCGAATTCGGTGTCCACGCGGGAATGCCGTTGCGCGCCGCGGCCCGGCGCTGTCCGGAGGCAACCTTCCTGCCGTCGGACCCCGCGGCATATGACGCAGCCTCTGAGCAGGTGATGGCACTGCTGCGCGACCTGGGCCATCCGCTGGAGGTCTGGGGCTGGGACGAGGCATACCTCGGCGCCGACATCGACGACCCTGGCGAGCTCGCGGAGCAGGTCCGGACCGTCATCTCCTCGGCGACCGGCTTGTCGTGCTCGGTGGGTATCAGCGACAACAAGCAGCGCGCCAAGGTGGCCACCGGATTCGCGAAACCGGCCGGCGTGTACACCCTCACCGAATCGAACTGGATGGACGTGATGGGCCAACGACCCGTCGACGCGCTGTGGGGCGTCGGGCCCAAGACTGCGAAAAATCTTGCCGCGCTTGATATCACAACGGTGTGGCAATTGGCGCACGCCGACGCCGAGCTGCTGACATCAACGTTCGGCCCGCGAACCGGGCTGTGGTTGTTGCTGCTGGCCAATGGCGGCGGTGACGATACGGTCAGCGCCGAGCCGTGGGTGCCCCGCTCGCGCAGCCACGTCGTCACCTTCCCGCACGACCTCACCGACCGCGCCGAAATGGATTCGGCGGTAATCGAACTGGCACAGCACGCACTGGATGAAGTGGCGGCGGCGGGGCGCATCGTCAGCCGGGTGGCGGTGACCGTGCGCACCGCCACGTTCTACACCCGCACGAAGATTCGCAAACTCGACGCGGCTACCATCGACGCCGACGTGATCGTCGCGGCCGCGCTGCGGGTTCTGGACCTGTTCGAGCTGGACCGACCGGTGCGGCTGCTCGGGGTGCGGCTGGAACTGCGGATGCCGGACTAACTCACCCGGGGTACTACCGGAGCAGGCTTGAGCGCGTGCGAGAAAATCACGTTCACCCGCCGCATCGCGACGCTATAGGGCCACCACGCAACACGTTTGAACGCGTACAACGCGCGGATGTCCGCCGAGGTGTAGATCAGGAACCGGTTTCGGGTGACACCGGCCAGAATCTTCTCGGCGGCTTTTTCCGGCGATACCGCGTGCCCGCTGAACCGGTCGACCCAGCGCCTCACCTGCGGGTCGTCGCGGTCGACGCCGGCGATTTCGACGGTGCTGACCAGCGGCGTCCGCACCGCGCCCGGCACCACCACGGACACTCCGATCCGATAGCGGGCCAGGTCGAACCGCAGCACTTCGGAGAGGCCGCGCAGTCCGAATTTGCTTGCGCTGTAAGCGGCATGCCACGGCAACCCGATCAGCCCTGCCGCCGACGACACGTTGACCAGGTGTCCGCCATTGCGCGCAGCCACCATCGGGGGCACGAAGTTCTCGATGACGTGGATCGGCCCCATCAAGTTGATCGAGATCATCTTGGTCCACTGCTCATGGGTCAGCCGATCGACGGTCCCCCACGCCGACACTCCGGCGATATTCATCACGACGTCCATGCTCGGGTGATTGGCGTGGATCGCTTCGGCGAATGACGCGACCTCGTCGTAGTTCGCGATGTCCAGCGCCCGGTACTCGGGAACCTGCGCACCAAGCGCGCAGACTTCCTTCACGGTCTCGACCAGACCATCGGCGTTGCGGTCGGTCAGGTACAACTCCGCGCCTTGGCCCGCGAGCCGTAATGCAGTCGCCCGGCCGATGCCGCTGGCGGCCCCGGTGATCAAGCACCGTTTACCCGCGAACGTCGTCTTACCCATGGGCACTGACGATACGGGCCAAGTGGCCCGAGTCCTCCGCGCCCCGCTCCGCGGGCGCCATCGTCGCAGGGCGCGCTAACGCTAGGTCTGCGGCGAACCGCCCCACAGCGCGTTGAGCCACAACGCCTCGAGCACCCGCACGCCGCGCTGCACGTCTCCGTCCTCGCCCAGGAAAGCCGTGTCACCGGACAGCATTTGCGCGGTGGTGACCGACAGCGTGCGAACCAGCGTCGGAATGTCATCGCTGATGGGGTGGGCGGTGCCGGCCCGCAGCTCGTCTTTGACGATGCCCATGATCTGCTGAACCACGCCTTCGACCTGTTGGTCGAGCAGGTCCTTGATTTCGGCATCGGTGTTGCGGGCGGCGTTGCACGCCGACATCACCGGGTCATTGTGGGCATAGACCGCCGCGGCACTTCCGACCATCCGCTTGGCGAAAGCCGCGGGCGATTCGTCAGCCCCGCGCGGTGCGAAATACTCGGTCAGCTCCTCGAGTTCGCGGGTCGCGTCGGCGAGGATCTGCGCCAGCACGGCGTACTTGGAGTCGAAGTAAAAGTAGAAGCCCGAGCGCGCCACGCCTGCACGATCGCTGATCGTGCTCACCGACAACTGCGCGAACGGCTTCTCCTCCAGCAACTGGCGTACCGCTTGCACGATGGCCTGTCGCTGCCGGTCACCCCGCCGCCGCGGAACCGGCACAACCGGTGGCTCTGCCGCCCGGTCGGCCCCTTGCTCGATGCGCACCCTTCGACCTTGCACTACGCCACGCGCAAAAGGAAACGCCACGCTCAAAGTGAAACTTGACAGCCGTCAAGTTTCGTCTGAGGATGTCACTTGGTGACGTCTGCCACACAAGTCGATCCACCCTCTGCGTGCGCCCACAGAAGGAGTGTCAATGGCGACCATCAGCACTACCGAGTACTTGCTCGATCAGGCCAAGCGCCGGCTGACGCCGTCGTTCAACAACTTTCCCGGCATGGCTGCTGTCGAACAGAAGCTACTGCACACCAACTGGTCGCCGCGGAAGCTCGCGGATCCGCCGCCTGGCAGTGGGCTCAAGCCGGTGATGGGCGATCGGGGCCTGCCGATCCTCGGCCATCTCATCGAGATGATGCGGGGCGGACCGGACTACCTGCTATTCCTGTACCAAACCAAAGGTCCGGTGATATTCGGTGACTCACCGGTTCTGCCGGGCGTCGCGGCGCTCGGTCCCGACGCAGCCCAGGTCATCTACTCCAACCGCAACAAGGACTACTCCCAGCAGGGCTGGGTGCCGGTGATCGGGCCGTTCTTCAACCGCGGCCTGATGTTGCTCGACTTCGAGGAGCACATGTTCCATAGGCGGATCATGCAGGAAGCGTTCGTCCGCTCCCGACTGGTCGGCTATGTCGAGCAGATGGACCAGGTCGTCTCGCAGGTAGTGGCGAACGACTGGGTGGTCAACGACTCACGTTTTCTGCTCTACCCGGCCATGAAGGAGCTCACGCTCGACATCGCGTCGATGGTGTTCATGGGTCACGAGCCCGGTACCGACCACGAGCTGGTGACCAAGGTGAACAATGCCTTCGCAGTCACCACCCGTGCCGGAAACGCGATCATCCGCACCAGCGTGCCGCCGTTTACTTGGTGGCGCGGTCTGCAGGCACGGGAGCTGCTGGAGAACTACTTCCATGAGCGCGTCAACGAGTGCCGCAGCAAGGAAGGCAGCGACCTACTGACTGTCCTGTGCCACACCGAGGACGATGACGGCAACAAATTCTCCGACGAGGACATCGTCAACCACATGATCTTCCTCATGATGGCCGCGCACGACACCTCGACATCGACCTCTACGACGATGGCCTACCACCTGGCCGCCAACCCCGAATGGCAGGACCGCTGTCGCGACGAATCCGATCGGCTCGGCGACGGTCCGCTGGACATCGAGTCACTGGAGAAACTGGAGTCACTTGATCTGGTGATGAATGAGGCGATCCGGCTGGTGACACCGGTGCAGTGGGCGATGCGCCGAACCGTGCGGGACGCCGAGTTGCTGGGCCACTACCTGCCCGCGGGCACGAACGTCATCGCGTACCCGGGGATGAACCATCGCCTGCCTGAGATCTGGACCGATCCCCTGAAATTCGATCCCGACCGGTTCACCGAGCCGCGCAGCGAGCACAAACGTCACCGTTACGCGTTCACGCCGTTCGGCGGCGGCGCACACAAGTGCATCGGGATGACGTTCGGGCAGCTGGAAATCAAGACGATCCTGCACCGGCTGCTGCGCCGTTACCGGCTTGAGTTGCCCCGCGTGGGGTACCAAGCGAAATGGGACTACGCCGGCATGCCCGTCCCGATGGACGGCATGCCGATCGTGCTGCGCCGGCTTTAGCCGTCCGCGCCGTACAGCCTGTTCGCGCAGGCGATGACCGCCGACAAGGCGGACTGTGTCGGATCCTCCGAGCAGCCCATCGCCCACTCGGCCCGGCAGCCGTCGGTGCCCTGAATAAAAGTCGCGGTCGCGTCGTCTGACTGCAGCTGATGGAACCGCAGCATTTCGACCGAGACGCCATGCTGGTAGAGCATCGCGGTCAGCGCGGCAACCGGGCCGGTCGCGGTGGCAGTGGCGGTTTCGATGCGATCGCCGAGCGCCAACGTGGCCTGGAAGGTTCTCGTTCCCAGTCGGCTGGCCGGACGATCAGTGCAGTGCCAGTGGCCCAAGCTCAGCGGACCGGCGCTCGGCGCATAGGTGGCGGTGAATGTGCTCCACGACATGGTGTCGGCGTCCTCACGGAGTCCCCGCGGTAGCGCGATGCCGTCAAAGCGCAGGGTTGACGATTCGGATGGAGCGAAGGTGATTGTCATGTGCCGGTCTTCTTTGGTCTGAAGGAGTGACCGACGGGTAGTAGCTTCCGACCCACAGCGGGGGGTCGGTCTGGATCAGACCCCGCTGCGGGTGCTGGCTACTGCGAGAAGATGGTGCACGATAGCCGAGGGTAGACGCTGATGAGCCGATGGCGCAACTTCATTTCAGGTCACCCGTTAGTCCGGGTTTGCGAATCATTGTCCAACTTGTCGGAACAAACGTAGCGTTCGTGCCAGTTGGCAAACCGCCATGCTCGCTCTCATCCGGCAGAGGTGATCGCACTGAGTACAGACACAGCGGAACCCACGAGTCCCGCGAAAACGGATATCCCCCATGAAGTCGTGGTCACATGTCCGGCCACCGGCCAAGTCGTCGGCAGCGTCCCGGTGGCGACCTCGGTTGAAGTCGAAGCGGCGGCAGCCCGGTTGCGGGCGGCCCAGCCGGGATGGCAACAAATGGGCGTCGAGGACCGCGCACGCTGGCTGGGCAAGTGGCGTGACTGGTTGCTCGACCACACCGACGAGCTGTTGACGCTGCTGCAACTCGAGACGGGCAAATCCTGGGGTGACGCCAACATAGAAATCGCCGGCGTGCAGATCATCAACTACTGGATCGACAAGGCCGGTGAGTTCCTCGCCGACGAGAATGTTCGACCGTACGGCGCGGCCAATGCAGCCAAGAAGCTGACGATTGCCTACGAGCCCTATCCCCTCGTCGGGGTGATCACACCGTGGAACGGCCCGCTATCGGTGCCGCTGAGCGACATTCCCGCGGCGATGATGGCGGGTTGCGCCGTGCTGTCCAAGCCGTCGGAGGTCACTCCGCTGGTGTGGCGGATGGCGGTCGACGGCTGGAAGGAGATCGGTGCGCCGGACGTGCTCGATGCGGTATTCGGGTTCGGTGAAACCGGCGCCGCATTGGTCGATCTGGTGGACTACGTGATGTTCACCGGTTCGGTCAATACTGGGCGCCGCATCGCCGTTGCGGCCGCGCAGCGACTGATCCCGTGCAGCCTGGAGCTCGGCGGCAAAGACGCAATGATCGTGTGCGCCGACGCCGACATCGACCGTGCCGTCGACGGCGCCGTATTTGGCGCCTTCGCCTACACCGGCCAGGTCTGCATATCGGTAGAGCGGGTCTACGTCGAGGAACCGGTCTACGACGAGTTCGTCAGCAAGGTGGTGGCCAAAACCGCGCAACTGCGCCAGGGTATGGACGCTGAGCATGACTATTCCTGTGAGGTCGGGTCGATGACCACCGCGCAACAACTCGCCACTGTGTCCGGTCACGTCGACGAGGCCGTCAGCAAGGGCGCGAGAGTGCTTGTCGGAGGCAAGTCGAGCGATCCCACCAGTGGCGGACTGTTTTATGAGCCGACGGTTCTGGTCGACGTCGACCACCGCATGACGTGCATGCGGGAGGAGACCTTCGGCCCGACCTTGCCTGTGATGAAGGTCCGAGACGCTGCCGAGGCAATCGAGAAAGCGAACGATTCCCGGTTGGGGTTGTCCGGCAGCGTGTGGACCCGCGACAAGAACAAGGCGATGGCTCTGGCCCGCAAGATGAACACCGGCATGGTGAACATCAACAACGTCATCACGGGCGCCTTCCAATTCCCCTTGCCGTTTGCGGGTTGGAACGAATCGGGGCTGGGTTCGCGCTGCGGCGGGGCCGCCGGGATCCGCAAGTACTGCCGCACCAAAAGCATTGTGGCCGACCGGGTTGCGATGAAAAAAGAACCGCTCTGGTATCCCTACAGCCGCACGAAGGGCAAGACCATCGCCGCCATGGTCCGGATGACGTCGGCCAAGGACTGGCGGCGACGGCTCGGGCGGTAGCGGAGTCTCATAGCCACCAGGACGCGGCGGCGTCCAGATGACGCCGGATGCGGTGACGGGCCAGGCTGTCGTCGCCCTGCGTGATCGCCTCGATGATCCGCAGGTGAGCGCGTCGTACGTCGACCAGATCGCCGTGGCTCGGGATCGGCTGCTCGGTGCTTGCCCAGTGCCGGCGGAAGAGTTCGACAAGGATCCGCAGGAACAACTCGAGCACGGCGTTACCGGCCAGCGTCGCCAGCCCGGTGTGGAATAGGAATTCCTCGACGCCTGCCTTGCGGGGGTCGTCGCCGGCTTCTTCGATCAGCAACCGGTGCATGTCGAGGAAGTCACGCACCTCGGATGCATCGCGCCGTCGGACCACTCTGGCGACGTTGTCGATCTCGATGGCGTCGCGAATCAACGTCAGGTCTTCACGACGAGGCTGGCGGTACTGGAGGTACAGCGCGATGGTGTCAATGCTGGCCTGCGCCTGGGGTTCTGCCACCACCAGCCCGCCGCCGGGCCCGCGCCGCGTGGTGGCGACGGCGTGATATTCCAACAGCCGCACCGCTTCTCGCAGTACTGACCGGCTCACCCGATAGCGTTCCAGCAGCGCGACCTCGGATCCGAAGACCTCGCCCACCTGCCAGCCGCTGCGGGCGATGTCGTCGCGGATCGCGGCCGCCAGCACTTCGGCCAGCTTGCCCTGTGGCGCTTCGCGGCTGGATCCGAGGCGGGCAGTATCGGGGTGGTGATGGTCCTCCAGCCATTTGGTCACCGACTCCGCATGGCGTTCGCTCAGTGTCATGGCACGCGCGGTGTCACCGGCGGTGACCGCGGCGATGATGGCCGAGTGTTCGCGGTGCCTGTGCTCGATCGCCTCGAGTGCGTCGCTGGCGGAGTTCAGTCGCGAATCTTGCGCGTACCGGACGGTCAGCCGCATGAGGATATCGATAAACAGTTGCAGGACAGGGTTTTTCGACTGCCCGGCCAGCGCGGCATGGAAATCATCGCTCGGCACCGCCAATGCGGGGTTGCGATCTTTCTCGGCGCGCAACACCGCACGGAGCCGGTCGATGCCCGCTTCGTCGATCTGCTGGGCCGCGCGCGATGCCGCCAACGGCTCCAACAGCAGCCGCGCATCCAGCAGGTCGCCGATCGTGGTGCCCCGGTATTCCAGGTAGATGATGATGGCGTGGGTGGCCGGGGCCGCGTCGGGCTCGCATACCAGCAGCCCGCCGTGAGGACCGCGACGCATACGCGCGACCTGGTGATGCTCGACGAGTCGGACCGCTTCCCGCAGCACCGACCGGCTGACCCGGTAACGCTGTTGCAGCGCCTGCTCGGACCCCAACGACTGCCCGACCGGCCAGCCACGCCGGATGATGTCGGCCTCGATGCGACGCGCAATCTGGGAAGCCCGCTTATCGGGCCGGCGCTCGGCGGCCGTACCGGCTTCCGCACGCATACGAGCGTCACCGCTCAACTACGCGCCCGCCCACAGTGATTCAGCACGTCAGCAACATACATCCGGCGATCGGGCCGCCGCCCACCGCAGCCACCGCGACCTCGGGCCGACGCGACACCTGCCGCTCCCCCGCCTCGCCGCGCAGTTGCAGACAGGCCTCGTGCAGCAGCCAATAGCCGTGCATGCGTCCCGCCGAAAGCTGGCCGCCGTAGGTGTTCAATGGCAGCACCCCCTTCAGCGCGATCCGCTCGGCCCCCTCGACGAATGGGCCGGCCTCGCCGTCACCGCAGATGCCCAGCGCTTCCAGCCAGGCGAAGGCGAGAAAGGTGAACCCGTCGTACAGCTCGGCAAGGTTCAGGTCCGCAGGCCTCAGATCGGTCCGCGACCACATCTGAGCCGCCGCATCTGCCGAGGCCATCTTCGGATAGTCGGCGCGGTGAAACCAACCGCCCGCGCCGTTACTGCCTCCGACCGCTTCGACTTTCACGGCCCGGTGCGGGCAGTCGCTGGCATAGCCGGCCGCCGACACCACCACCGCGATCGATCCGTCGATCGGCACGTCGCAGTCCAGCAACCCGAACGGCAGCGATACCGGTCGCGCGGCCAGATAGTCCGCGATGGTCATCGGATCCCGGTACACCGCGCGGGGATTCAGCGCCGCGTTGCGCCGGCTGTTCACCGCCAGCCAGCCCAGCTGCTCCTTGGTGGTTCCGTACAACTCCATGTGCCGACGACACGTCAGCGCCAGCCAGTTCGCGGCGGAATATGCTTGCGCGGCAACCAGATCGTTGACATCGTCCATCGGGCCGACGACCGGCGGCGTCTCGCCTTCCGGCGTGTCGAACATCCTCGCCAGCGGCGGAGCCGGCGCGTTCTCGTCCTGCTTCACCGGTACTGTCCCGCCGAGCATTTGGATCGTCCGGTAGATGATCACGTGTCGCGCATGGCCCTCGGAGACCGCGCGGCACGCCGAGATCACCGGGTTCAGCAGACCGCCGGTGCTGAACCCCGTCCCGCAGTCTGCGGCGTCGATCTGCAGCGCGGCGTTGACCTCGGCAGACGGAGTGTCGCCCAATGTCGCGATTCCGTCGATATCACGGGGGGCCAAGCCGGCGTCGTCGATGGCCGCCCGGACCGATTCCATGGTCAGGTCCAGCCCGGGAATGCCGGTGCGACGGCCGATTCGGGAAATGCCGATGCCGGAAATGATCGCGTCTTTTTCGAAGTAGCTCATCTGCGCCGTCCGTTAGACCAACCCGCTGCCCACCAACCCAAGGCAATTGAGTGTACTGTATTGCCCGTGTCAACCGAGGCGACGTCTCAGCTGCTCATCGCACACTGTGAGAACTGCGCGCACTGGGTCCACCCCGCGGCCGGCCAATGCCGCGACTGCGGGGGCCTGCTGGTCGCGCGACCCGTGTCGGGTCAGGGCACCGTGTTCACCTACACAGTCAACTATCACGCGTTCAACCCGGAGATCCCGACGCCGTACGTCATCGCCCTGGTCGAGCTCGCCGAGCAGAGCGACCTTAGGGTGGCGGCCAACATCGTTGACTGCGAACCTGATTCAGTGACGTGCGGAATGCGCGTCGAGGCCCTGCCGGAGCCCGGCCCGGGTGGTGCAGCACGCTTCGCGCCGGCTTGACCGCTGCGTCAGTTGATCAGCGCTTGCGCGCAGTGACCAATAGGTACTCCCACTCCATTGTCGACGAACCGGCCATATATCGGTCCCCCAGTTCAGCCAGCTCGGCGTCCAGCGCCGCGACCCGGTCCGGCTCGCCCGCGATGCCGCGGTACGCCGAAATCGTCGGCCCGTAATAGGTTTTGAAAAAGTCGCGGAACGCCGCACC
>DASXJI010000222.1:0-2126 GCA_036497495.1 Mycobacterium sp. | reverse complement strand
TCAACGGCGCCTACGCGGCCACCTGGGCTTCCGTCGACGCGCCGATGGGCGGCATGAAGGATTCCGGCCTGGGACGCCGGCACGGCGAATACGGCATTCTCAAATACACCGAGTCGCAGACGATCGCGACGGAACGGCTGCTGCCGGTCGGGGTGCCGCCCGGTGTGCGCGCCGACATCTACGCACGGCTGATGACCAACGGCCTTCGACTGCTGCGACGGGCGCCAGGCGTCAAGTAGGGGCGATCTCCGTAGAATCTCCGCTATGGCCGCAGATGCGCTGGCCGGCCTGATCGCCGAGCTGCCCGAGGGAATGGTCGTCACCGACCCGGCGATCACCGAGGGATACCGGCAGGACCGCGCGCTGGATCCTTCGGCGGGCAAGCCCGTGGCCGTGGTCCGCGCGCGACGCACCGAAGAGGTGCAGGCCGTGCTGCGGTGGGCCACCGCCCACCAGATACCGGTGGTGACCCGCGGAATGGGCACCGGCCTGTCCGGCGGCGCCACCGCGCTGGACGGCGGGATCGTGCTGTCGACGGAAAAGATGCGCGACATCGTCGTCGACCCGGTCACGCGCACCGCGGTCTGTCAGCCGGGTCTGCTCAACGCCGAGGTGAAGAAAACCGTCGCCGAGCACGGCCTCTGGTACCCGCCCGACCCGTCGTCCTACGAGATCTGCAGCATCGGCGGCAACATCGCGACCAACGCCGGCGGGCTGTGCTGCGTGAAGTACGGGGTTACCACCGACTACGTGCTCGGCGTGCAGGTGGTGCTGGCCGACGGGACCGCGGTCCGGCTCGGTGGCCCGCGGCTCAAAGACGTTGCCGGCCTGAGCTTGACCAAGTTGTTCGTCGGCAGCGAGGGCGCGCTCGGCGTGATCACCGAGGTGACCCTGCGGTTGGTGCCTGCCCAGCAGCCGTTGAGCACGGTGGTCGCCAACTTCGCGTCGGTGCAGGCCGCGGCCGAGGCGGTGCTCGGGGTGACCTCGCGACTGCGCCCGGCGATGCTGGAATTCATGGATTCGGCGACCATCAATGCCGTCGAGGACAAGCTGCGGATGGGCCTGGATCGCGGCGCGGCCGCGATGCTGGTGGGCGCGTCCGACGAGCGTGGACGCGGGGGCAGCGACGACGCCGAGCTGATGGCTGCGACGTTCACCGAATCCGGTGCGACGGAAGTGTTTTGGACCGATGACCCCGACGAGGGTGAGGCATTCGTCGCGGCCCGTCGGTTTGCCATCCCGGCTGTGGAGGAGAAGGGGCCGCTGCTGCTCGAAGACGTCGGTGTGCCGGTGCCCGCGCTCGCCGATCTGGTCGGCGGGATCGTGCGGATCGCTGAGCACCATGACTTGATGATCGCTGTGATCGCGCACGCCGGCGACGGCAACACCCACCCGCTGATCGTCTACGACCCCGACGACGTGGCGATGACCGAGCGGGCCCAGTTGGCCTACGGCGAGATCATGGGCTTGGCCCTGGATTTGGGCGGCACGATCACCGGCGAGCATGGCATCGGTCGGCTGAAGCGGCCCTGGCTGGACGACTATCTCGGACCCGAGGCGATGGCGTTGAACCGCCGCATCAAAGACGCGCTGGACCCGCTGGGGATTTTGAATCCCGGCGTGGGCGTCTGACGTCACTTCTGTCACTGGCCAAGGCGAGTGTCTTTTTGCCCGCCTCCGAGCGAAATCAGCGTCCGGACGGGCCGAGTGACAGAGGAACTAGTTGGCCTGGGCGCTATGCAAGACTGTTTCGACGAAGAGACTGGAGGGACACATATGTCGGGCTGGACGAGGGGAAGCCTCTTCGCCGTTTTGAAGACAGCCGGAGCGGCTTCGATATTGGGCTGGGCGCTGGTGGTGGGTGCGAGTCCGGCGCTGGCGGATCCGGCTCCGGGTGATCCAGGGGTGGTCGCGGGCCCCGGTGCGGGGCAGGATCCGACACCGTTCACTGGCGCGGCGCCATTCGGGCCGCCGAGGCTCGTTCCTGCCAACGGTTCGACGGTGGGTGTGGCCCAGCCGGTCATCATCAACTTCCCGGGGCTCGTCGATGACTCCGGTGCAGCCGAAAGCGCCGTCCACATCTCTTCGGTCCCGCCCGTCCCCGGCAAGTTCTACTGGATGAAGCC
>DASXJI010000221.1:0-3312 GCA_036497495.1 Mycobacterium sp. | reverse complement strand
ACCAAAACCCGGCTGATGGGCTTCGGCCGCACCGCGCCGTCGGTCGCGGAGGTGCTGTCTACGCCGGACCCCGAGCTGATCGCCAAGGCGGTCGGCCAGGTCGCCGACGCCGGTGGGCGGGGCGTGATCGCCCGCGGGCTGGGCCGGTCCTACGGCGACAACGCCCAGAACGGTGGCGGCCTCGTCGTCGACATGACGCCGCTGAACAAGATCCATTCGATCGACTCGGCCAGCGGCCTGGCCGACGTGGACTCTGGCGTGAGCCTCGATCAGCTGATGAAGGCGGCGCTGCCGTTCGGGCTGTGGGTGCCGGTGCTGCCGGGCACCCGGCAGGTCACCGTCGGCGGCGCGATCGCCTGCGACATTCACGGCAAGAACCACCACAGCGCGGGCAGCTTCGGCAACCACGTCACCTCGATGGAGCTGTTGACCGCCGACGGGCAGATCCGCCATCTCACCCCGGACGGCGACGAGTCGGTGCTCTTCTGGGCCACCGTCGGCGGCAACGGGCTGACCGGCATCGTGCTGCGGGCCACCATCGCGATGACGCCGACCGAGACGGCCTACTTCATCGCCGACGGGGTGGCCACCAAAGACCTCGACGAAACCATCGCCGTCCATCTCGACGGCAGCGAAGACAAGTACACCTACTCCAGCGCATGGTTCGACCTGATCAGCCCGCCACCGAAACTCGGCCGGGCCGCGGTCAGCCGCGGCAGCCTGGCCAAACTGGATCAGCTGCCGCCGAAGCTCGCTAAGAATCCGCTGAAATTCGATGCGCCGCAACTGCTGACGGTGCCGAACGTCTTTCCGATCAGCGCGATGAACAAGCTGTCGTTCATGGCGATTGGCGAGGTGTACTACCGGCTGGGCGGAACTTACACCGACAAGGTTCAGAACTTGTCGCAGTTCTACCACATGCTCGACCTGGTCAGCGGCTGGAACAATGCTTATGGTCCAACAGGTTTCGCGCAATACCAGTTCCTGGTACCGCCGAACGCGCTGGACGAGTTCAAGGCGATCATTCGCTGGATCCAGACCCGCGGCCACTATTCGGCATTGAACGTCTTCAAGCTCTTCGGCCCGGGTAGCCGTGCGCCACTGAGCTTTCCGATGGCCGGCTGGAATGTGGCGATGGACTTCCCCAACCGACCGGGCGTCAACGAATTCCTCAACGAGCTCGACGAGCGGGTGATGGAATTCGGCGGCAGGGTGTACACGGCCAAGGACTCGCGGGTCAGTGCCGACAATTTCCACGCCATGTACCCACGTATCGACGAGTGGATTGCGGTGCGCCGCAAGGTCGATCCAACCGGCGTCTTCGTCTCGGACATGGCCCGACGTTTGGAGCTTCTTTAAATGGTGCTTGACGCGGTAGGAAATCCGCAGACGATCCTGCTGCTCGGCGGTACGTCCGAGATCGGGCTGGCGATCTGTGAACGCTACCTGCGCAACGCGCAGGCCCGCATCGTGCTGGCCGATCTCCCCGACCATCCGGGGAAAGACAAAGCCGTCGCGCAGATGAAGGCCGCGGGCGCCAAGTCCGTCGAGTGGATCGACTTCGACGGCGTCGACACCGAGAGTCACCCGACGGTGATCGACGCCGCGTTCGCCGGTGGCGATGTCGACGTGGCGATCGTCGCGTTCGGCCTGCTCGGCAACGCCGAGGAGTTGTGGCAGAACCAGCACAAGGCGGTGCAGATCGCCCAAGTCAATTACACGGCAGCGGTTTCCGTCGGCGTGCTGATCGGCGAGAAGATGCGCGCGCAGGGCTTCGGCCAGATCATCGCGATGAGCTCGGTGGCCGGCGAGCGGGTGCGACGGTCGAACTTCGTCTATGGGTCGACCAAGGCCGGCCTGGACGGCTTCTACATCGGACTTGGAGAGGCGTTGCGGCCCAGCGGTGTTCGCGTTCTGGTCATCAGGCCCGGCCAGGTGCGTACCACAACGACGGTCGAGCATTGGAAGGCCACCGGCGCCAAGGAAGCACCGTTCACCGTCGACAAGGAAGCCGTCGCCGAACTGGCGGTCACATCGGCCGCCAAAGGCAAGGAAATCGTCTGGGCGCCAGGCACTTTCCGCTACGTGATGATGTTGCTGCGGCACATCCCGCGGCCGATCTTCCGCAAGTTGCCCATCTAGATGCGAAACGCGCTGGCCACCGTCGGCCACATGGTGATCGCGGTCGCGATCGCCGCGGCGGTATCGGTGATCTCGCTGACCGCGATCGGCCGAGTCCAGTGGCCCGCCTTCCCGTCGTCGAATCAGCTGCACGCGCTCACCACGGTCGGCCAGGTTGGCTGCATCCTCGGATTGCTTTGCGCCGGTTGGGTTTGGCGCCGCGGCAGGGGTCGGATGTGGGCCCGGCTGTTGGCGCTGGTGTTCATCTCCGCGTTCTCGGTGGTGACGCTCGGCATGCCGCTGGGTGCGACCAAGCTCTACCTCTTCGGCATCTCCGTCGACCAACAATTCCGCACCGAATACCTGACCCGGCTGACCGACAGTTCGTCGCTGCACGACATGACCTATGCGGGGCTGCCGGCGTTCTATCCGCCGGGCTGGTTCTGGGTCGGCGGGCGCATCGCGGCGCTGACCGGCACACCGGGCTGGGAGACGTTCAAGCCGTGGGCGATCACCTCGATCACCATCGCGATCGCTGTGGCGCTGGTGTTGTGGTGGCGGTTGATCCGGTTCGAGTACGCGGTGATCGTCACCGCCGCGACGGCCGCAGTGACGCTCGCCTACAGCTCACCGGAACCGTACTCGGCGATGATCACCGTGCTGCTGCCGCCGGTGCTGATCCTGACCTGGTCGGGTCTGCGTGGTGGTGCCCGCGAACGTGACGCCACAGTCCCGCCGGAGGCCGAACGTGACTGTGGCGTCACGTTCGGCAACCGGGGCTGGGCCGCAGTGATCGGCGCCGGGATCTTCCTCGGCGTCGCGGCGACCTGCTACACGCTGCTGCTGGCCTACAGCGCGTTCACCGTGCTGCTGATGGCGCTGGCGCTGGCGGCATCTCGCCGCCGCGACGGCCTCAAGGCCGCGCTGGATCCGATACGGCGGCTCGCCGTCATCGGCGTGATCACGGTGGCGATCGCGTCGACGACCTGGCTGCCGTTCCTGTTGCGGGCGGCCCGCGACCCGGTCAGCAATACCGGCAGCGCCTATCACTACCTGCCCGCCGACGGCGCCGAGCTGACCTTCCCGATGCTGAAATTCACCTTGCTCGGTGCGCTGTGCCTGCTCGGGACGCTGTGGCTGGTGGTCCGCGCACGATCGTCGGTACGAGCGGGCGGTCTGGCGGCCGGCGTG
>DASXJI010000220.1:0-3535 GCA_036497495.1 Mycobacterium sp. | reverse complement strand
CACCGCCGTCGCGCTCTACGAGAACGGCGCGCTGGAACGCCACGGCGTCGAACTGATCGGCGCCGACTTCGACGCCATCCAGCGCGGCGAGGACCGGCAGATGTTCAAGGACATCGTTGCCAAGGTCGGCGGCGAATCGGCCCGCAGCCGGGTGTGTTTCACCATGGACGAAGTCCGCGAGACCGTCGGTGAGCTCGGCCTGCCGGTGGTGGTGCGGCCGTCGTTCACCATGGGTGGTCTGGGCTCGGGCCTGGCGCACACCGCCGAGGAGGTCGACCGGATGGCCGGCGCCGGGCTGGCCGCATCCCCGAGCGCCAACGTGCTGATCGAGGAATCGATTTACGGCTGGAAGGAATTCGAGCTCGAGCTGATGCGCGACGGCAAGGACAACGTCGTGGTGGTGTGCTCGATCGAAAACGTCGACCCGATGGGCGTGCACACCGGCGACTCGGTGACCGTGGCGCCGGCGATGACGCTGACCGACCGGGAATACCAGCGGATGCGGGATCTGGGCATCGCCATCCTGCGCGAGGTCGGCGTCGACACCGGCGGCTGCAACATCCAATTCGCGGTCGACCCGCGCGACGGCCGGCTGATCGTCATCGAGATGAACCCGCGGGTGTCGCGGTCAAGTGCGTTGGCCTCCAAGGCCACCGGCTTCCCGATCGCCAAGATCGCCGCAAAACTCGCCGTCGGCTACACCCTCGACGAGATCCTCAACGACATCACCAAGGAAACCCCGGCCTGCTTCGAACCCACCCTGGATTACGTGGTGGTCAAGGCGCCGCGGTTCGCGTTCGAGAAATTCCCCGGCGCCGACACCACGCTGACCACCACCATGAAATCCGTCGGTGAGGCGATGTCGTTGGGCCGCAACTTCGTCGAGGCGCTCGGCAAGGTGATGCGGTCGCTGGAGACCAGCCGCGCCGGCTTCTGGACGGCGCCCGACACCGGCGGTAGCGCCGAGGACGCGCTGGAGCGGCTGCGGACACCCACCGAAGGGCGGCTCTACGACGTCGAACTGGCGCTGCGCCTGGGCGCATCGGTGGACCGGGTTGCCGAAGCCTCCGGCGTCGACCCGTGGTTTGTCGCGCAGGTCGCCGAGCTGCTGGTGCTACGCCAAGAAGTCAGCGACGCCGCTGTGCTCGACGCCGACCTGCTGCGCAGGTGTAAGCACAGCGGGTTGTCGGACCGCCAAATCGCGGCGCTGCGACCAGAATTGGCTGGTGAAGACGGGGTGCGATCGCTGCGGCGGCGGCTCGGCATCCACCCGGTGTACAAGACGGTGGACACCTGTGCCGCGGAGTTCGAGGCCAAGACGCCCTACCACTACAGCAGCTACGAGCTCGACCCCGCCGCGGAGAGCGAGGTGGCCCCGCAGACCGAACGGCCCAAGGTGCTGATCCTGGGTTCGGGCCCCAACCGGATCGGGCAGGGGATCGAATTCGACTACAGCTGCGTGCACGCCGCCACGACGTTGTCGCAGGCCGGTTTTGAGACCGTCATGGTCAACTGCAATCCCGAGACGGTGTCCACCGACTACGACACTGCCGACCGGCTCTACTTCGAGCCGCTGACGTTCGAGGACGTGCTGGAGGTCTTCCACGCCGAGGAGCGCTCCGGCGCCGGCGGCCCGGGCGTGGTGGGCGTCATCGTGCAGCTCGGCGGCCAAACCCCGCTGGGGCTGGCGCAGCGGCTCGCCGACGAAGGTGTTCCGATCGTCGGCACCCCGCCGGAGGCCATCGATCTGGCCGAAGACCGCGGCGCGTTCGGTGACCTGCTGTCGGCGGCAGGTCTGCCGGCTCCCCGCTACGGCATGGCGACTACGTTCGCGCAAGCCCGGCGGATCGCCGCCGAGATCGGCTATCCGGTTTTGGTTCGGCCGTCCTACGTGCTCGGTGGGCGCGGCATGGAGATCGTCTACGACGACGAAACGCTACAGGGCTACATCGCCCGTGCCACCGAGCTCTCGCCCGAACACCCGGTACTGGTGGACCGCTTCCTGGAGGACGCGATCGAGATCGACGTCGACGCACTCTGCGACGGTGACGAGGTCTACATCGGCGGCATCATGGAGCACATCGAAGAGGCCGGGATCCACTCGGGCGACTCGGCGTGTGCACTGCCTCCGGTCACCCTGGGCCGCAGCGACATCGAGAAGGTGCGCACGGCGACCGAGGCGATCGCGCACGGTATCGGCGTGATCGGGCTGCTCAATGTGCAGTACGCGTTGAAGGACGACGTGCTCTATGTGCTGGAGGCAAACCCGCGCGCCAGTCGCACGGTGCCATTCGTCTCCAAGGCCACCGCCATACCGCTGGCCAAGGCGTGCGCCCGGATTATGCTGGGCGCCAAGATCTCTCAGCTCCGCGACGAAGGACTACTGGCGGCTACCGGGGACGGCGGCAACGCCGCGCCGAACGCGCCGATCGCCGTCAAGGAGGCGGTGCTGCCGTTCCACCGGTTCCGTCGTGCCGACGGTTCGGGCGTGGACTCCCTGCTGGGCCCGGAGATGAAATCGACCGGCGAGGTGATGGGCATCGACCGCGACTTCGGCACCGCGTTCGCCAAAAGCCAGACCGCGGCCTACGGATCGCTGCCGGCCTCCGGGACGGTGTTCGTGTCGGTTGCCAACCGGGACAAGCGATCACTGGTGTTTCCGGTGAAGCGATTGGCTGATCTCGGCTTCCGGGTACTGGCTACCGAAGGCACCGCAGAGATGCTGCGCCGCAACGGTATTCCGTGCGACGAGGTTCGCAAACACTTCGAAGAAGCGCAGCCGGGCCGTCCGCCGATGTCGGCGGTGGACGCGATCCGGGCCGGCCAGGTCGACATGGTGTTCAACACGCCCTACGGAAACTCGGGCCCACGCATTGACGGCTACGAGATACGCTCGGCCGCAGTCGAAATGAACATTCCCTGCGTCACGACGGTCCAGGGTGCCTCGGCCGCCGTCCAGGGCATCGAAGCCGGAATTCGGGGCGACATCGGTGTCCGCTCGCTGCAAGAGCTGCACAGCGCGCTCAACAACGGCAACGGCGGCCAATAGCGTGCCCGGGTTCGGCGCCCGGCTGGCGGACGCGATATCCCGCCGCGGGCCACTGTGTCTGGGCATCGACCCGCATCCCGAACTCTTGCGGGCATGGGATCTGCCGGTCAACCCTGACGGCCTCGCGGCGTTCTGCGAGATCTGTGTGGCGGCCTACGCCGACTTCGCCGTCGTCAAACCTCAGGTCGCATTTTTCGAAAGCTACGGCGCCGCAGGCTATGCGGTGCTGGAGCGGACGATGGCCGCGTTGCGCGATGCCGGTGTGCTGGTGCTGGCCGACGCCAAGCGCGGGGACATCGGCTCGACGATGGCGGCCTATGCGGCGGCCTGGGCGGCTGACTCGCCGCTGGCTGCCGACGCCGTAACCGCCTCGCCGTATCTGGGTTTCGGCTCGCTGCAGCCGCTGCTGGACAGCGCTGCGGCACACGGTCGCGGGGTGTTCGTGCTGGCGGCCACGTCCAATCCGGAGGGCGCGAGCGTGCAGCG
>DASXJI010000219.1:0-2725 GCA_036497495.1 Mycobacterium sp. | reverse complement strand
GCCCCGTGACCGTGACTGCACCCGACGGCGTCTACTACGACCCGTACGACGTGGAGATCAACGCCGATCCGTACCGGGCGTTCCGGACGATCCGCGAAGAGGCGCCGCTGTACTACAACGAGCAGCACGACTTCTACGCATTGAGCCGGTTCGC
The DNA here is from genome assembly GCA_036497495.1 of Mycobacterium sp. Taxonomy (GTDB): domain Bacteria; phylum Actinomycetota; class Actinomycetes; order Mycobacteriales; family Mycobacteriaceae; genus Mycobacterium. The sequence goes on along the minus strand of DASXJI010000219.1, from coordinate 2,571 downwards.
CGATGTCGACCGAGCGCTCGTCGACCACGAAACGTTCAGCTCGGCCCGCGGCGCGATCATCGAGCTGATCAAGGCCAACATCGACATTCCGCCGGGCGTGATCATCTTCGAAGACCCGCCTATCCACGACGTGCACCGCAAGCTGCTGGCTCGCATGTTCACCCCGCGCAAGATCAATGATCTCGAGCACAAGATTCGCGAATTCTGTGCGCACAGTTTGGATCCCGTTGCCAGCGGCGACAGTTTCGACTTCGTCGGCAACCTTGGTGCGCAGATGCCGATGCGGGTGATCGGCATGCTGCTTGGTATTCCCGATGAATACCAAGAAGCCGCAAGGGATTTGACGAACGACCAGATGCGGACCGAGGCGGGCAAGCCGATGAAAGCGGCGGCCGACGGCATGAACACCGGCGAGTTCTTTGCCGAATTCATCGACTGGCGTGCTCAGCATCCCTCCGACGACATCATGACCGACCTGCTGAATGTCGAATTCACCGACGAGAAGGGTGTCACGCGGCGGCTGACCCGCGAGGAGTTACTCACCTACATCAGCGTGGTGTCCGGCGCCGGCAACGAGACCACCACCCGGCTGATCGGCTGGGCTGGCAAGGTGCTCGCCGAGCATCCCGACCAGCGGCGCGAACTGGCCGCGAACCCCGCCCTCATCCCCGCGGCCATCGAGGAACTTCTGCGCTTCGAACCGCCGGCTCCACACGTGGCGCGCTATGTGACCCGCGACGTCACCTACTACGGGCAGACGGTGCCAGAGGGCAGCGCGATGATGATGCTCATCGGCTCCGCGAACCGGGACCACCGCCAATTCCCGCCAGACGGCGATGTTTTCGACATTCACCGCGAACCGCGCCAGCACCTCTCCTTCAGCGTCGGTACCCACTACTGTCTGGGCTCGGCGTTGGCCCGGCTGGAGGGGCGCATCGCGCTCGAGGAGATCTTGACGCGCTTCCCCGAATGGCACGTCGACCTCAACCGTGCTGCATTGTCTCCGACGTCCACCGTGCGTGGCTGGGACACGATGCCGGCAGTCATCGGTTGAGGAATCACAAGTAATGAAATGAGGAAATGATGGCGGGTCGAGTCGAAGGCAAGGTCGCATTCATCACCGGCGCGGCCCGCGGTCAGGGCCGCGCGCATGCGGTGCGGTTGGCCCAAGAGGGCGCCGACATCATCGCAGTGGACATCTGTAAGAAGATCGACACCGTGGATCTGATCGCCGCTTCCACACCCGAGGATCTGGCCGAGACCGCGGATCTGGTCAAGGGCCACAATCGCCGGATTTACACCGCCGAGGTCGATGTCCGCAACTATGACGCGCTCAAGGCGGCGGTGGACACTGGTGTCGAGCAGCTCGGCCGGCTCGACATCATCGTCGCCAACGCGGGCATCGGCAACGGCGGCCAGACGCTGGACAAGACCAGCGAAGCCGACTGGACCGCCATGATCGACATCAACTTGAGCGGTGTCTGGAAGACCGTGAAAGCCGGTGTGCCGCACCTACTCGCGGGCGGCAACGGTGGCTCGATCATCCTCACCAGCTCGGTCGGCGGCCTCAAGGCCTACCCGCACTGCGGTCACTACGTCGCCGCCAAGCACGGTGTGGTCGGCTTGATGCGCACCTTCGCCGTCGAGCTCGGCGCGCAGAACATCCGCGTCAACTCGGTGCACCCGACAAACGTGAACACCCCGCTATTCATGAACGACGGCACGATGAAGCTGTTCCGTCCCGATCTGGAGAACCCAGGCCCGGATGACATGAAGGTCGTAGGCCAGCTGATGCACACCCTGCCGATCGGCTGGGTCGAGCCCGAGGACATCGCCAACGCGGTGCTGTTCCTGGCGTCCGACGAGGCGCGTTACGTCACTGGCGTCACGTTACCGGTCGACGGCGGTAGCTGCCTGAAATAGCTGTCCGCCGTGAAGCTTTCGGAGTTGTCCATACCCGCCGGCTGGGACGCGATCACCGGCTGACCGGGGCCGTCGCCGCGCGCCCAGGCCGATCGGCTACCGTCGCGCCATGAACGGATATGAAGGCAAAGGCGCCGTCGTCACCGGCGGTGCAAACGGTATCGGTTTCGCGATCGCGACCGAGTTCGCAAGTCGGGGAGCGCGTGTCGTGCTCGCCGACGTCGATAAGCCGTCGCTGGAGCAGGCGGTCGCACACTTGCAGGCCGAGGGGTTCGAAGCGCACGGCGTGATGTGTGATGTCAGGTATCTCAAGGAGATGATTAACCTGGCCGATGAGGCATTTCGTCTCCTCGGTCAGGTCGACGTGGTCTTCAGCAATGCCGGCATTGTGGTCGCAGGTCCGATCGCGCAGATGACTCACGACGACTGGCGCTGGGTGATCGACATCGACCTGTGGGGCTCTATCCATGCCGTCGAGGCGTTTCTGCCCCGGTTGCTCAAGCAGGGCACCGGCGGCCACGTCGCCTTCACCTCGTCGTTCGCCGGCCTGATGCCCAACGTCGGCCTCGGCGCCTACAGCGTCGCGAAATACGGCGTCGTGGGCCTGGCCGAGAACCTGGCCCGTGAGGTCAAAGACAACGGAATCGG
>DASXJI010000218.1:0-2320 GCA_036497495.1 Mycobacterium sp. | reverse complement strand
TCGAAGGCGTTCAGCGCCGCCGAGGCGCTGGTCGCCGCCGCCGAGGCCGAGGCGGCAGTGCTGACCGCCGGGCGCGACGAAGCAGAGACCGAGGAGCTGCGCACCGCGCTGGGCGCCGGAGGCACCGGCAAGGGCACCGCTGGTGCGTTGCGCGGTGCCACCGGTGCGATCAAAGACCTTGAGCGACGGCAGAAGTCGCGCCAGACCCGGGCGTCACGGGATGCGCTGGACCGCGCGCTGATTGACCTGGCGACCTACTTTCGGGACGCGCTGGTGGTCGCCGCCAGTGCGGGTGACGTGCGGCCCAACCACCCCGACATGGCCGCGCAGATTGGGTCGATGGCCGCCCACGTCTCCGCCGATCGGCTGCTGCGCTGCATCGAAGCTGTTCTGGAGTGCCGCGAGGCGCTGGCGATCAACGTCAAACCCAAGTTTGCCGTCGACGCCATGGTCGCCACCATCGGCCAGGCACTGCGCGACTGAACTTGGGTGTGCAACTGGCCCTGCCGTAGACTCGTCCCGCCCGACAGGGCACGCCACCTTAGCTCAGTCGGTAGAGCGGCTCACTCGTAATGAGCAGGTCAGGAGTTCGATTCTCCTAGGTGGCTCCGCCTTTGCCCGGCGTCAGCGCGGCAGCACGAATCCCACCGGCCCCGCGGCAATGCACACGCTCAGCGCCGCCGTGTTGGCCCGCACCCACATTGCATTGCCCGCGCCTGATAGTCGCACGTAGACCCGGTTGAGCCCGGGATGTACGTGGACCCGGGTGTCGATCCCCTCCGACAGTGAGACCGTTATCGACCCGTCGCTGTTGGCCAGGTAGTTGATCTCGGCCGTCCAGTCCGTCGGTAGCAGCGGGCCGTCGAGACCAACCTCAACCGGCCGGTCGGGCTGCACCAGATATCCGCACTGCGGGACCGGGCCGGGCGCCATCGCGCGCACCCACGTCACCTGGGCGTCGACCAGCCTGCCCTTGCTGTCCAGTGTCTTCAATTGAGTTGTCGAGGAACCGAATTCGGGGCGATTGGGCAGCAGCGCGAACATGTGGCTGGCCAGGTTGTCCGGCCACGCCACCCGTCCGAGCACCAGCGGATCGACCTCCTGGTCGACCAACGATGCACCCGAGTGCGCTTGTGCGGCAGCCAAATCGCGCTGGGCGTTCTGAAGATACGGCTGTGCAGGGTTGTCCCGCCACGACGTCAGGAACGTTGCTGTCGAATACCCGCTGCTCGCCACGAACGACGCCGCCACCGCGGCCGTGACTACCGTGCGGGCTGCCGACGCATCGAGCCAGTCGGATGACGGGCGGTTGGGCGCGCAGAACCCGACCGCGGCCAGCAACGCCAGCACCACTACGAGATCCGGGAAATAACGCAGTGTTTGGGCCAGCTCGAGCACGGTGAACCGCGACGAGCGCATCAGATAGATCGGCACCTGGCAGGCGACCACGTAGCCGGCCGCGGTCAACCACACCGGCGCGATGCGCCGCTTGCGGGTCAGCGAGATCCCCAGCGCGGCGGCCAGCACCAGCCAGCCGAGCGCCTTGACCGGCGTCGGAGGAACTGCCCACGGCGAGGCCGGCGCCCACCTGCCCCACGCCCAGGGGCCACCGGCCAACCCCGGGACGATGCCGTGAGTTACCGAGCGGCGCAACAGCTCCCACGTCATCGTCAGATCTGAACTCCAGCGATGCTGGTTGACCACGGCCAAATACACGATGACCCAGCCACCGGTAAGCGCCAGGGATACAGCCCACAATCGGAAGCCGGCGCGCCACACCGTCCGGATCGCCGACCGATCGCCCTGCACGTGGCACAGCAGCGCCGCGACTGCGAAGGCGACAAACGGAATCACCGCGGCCTTTTCGAAGAACAGCAACCCTCCGAGGTAGGCCAGCACGCCGGTCGCGGCGTACCGCTGGTTTCCGGTGCGTACCAAGAGGATCGCGTCCGCGCAGACCCAGGCCAGCGCGGCGAGCATCGGCAGCGAGTTGAGGGCCGCCGCCCACCAGGCGAACGACGGCACGCCGAGCGGAGTGAACAGCGCAAAGGTCAGCGGAACCAGCAGCACCGGCCGCCAGCCCAGGATCACGTACAGACTGCGCAACAGGGCCAGCGAGGCCAGCAGTTGCAACACCACCAGGCTGACGGCCGGCCCGACCCAGTTCAGCGGCGCCAGCCGGGTGATGGCGCCGGCGACCAGGAACGCGGCCGGCATGACGTGGCCGTCATGGTCGTCGAACAGAAACGACGGCGACAGCAGGCTATGGGTGCCGGCCCGGCCGACCAGGATCAGGTCGTCCCAGTAAAAGTAGCCGCGA
>DASXJI010000217.1:0-3754 GCA_036497495.1 Mycobacterium sp. | reverse complement strand
CCTCAAAGGTGAACACTCCCGCTTGCACGCCTGGATCCTCGTTCATCAGCGCGACGGTCTCATCGACGGTCCCGGTGAACACCCCGACCCCGCAGACATCGGAGCCATCGGTAACCGGCAACACCACCGCGAGCACACCGTCGTGGCGTAGGCCGAAATTACGGCGGCCGTGCTCCCAGATGACCGCCAGCGCCGTGTCTTCCGCGAAATTGGGGCCCTGTTTGAGGATCACAACGCGGTAGGCCTTGGCGGTGGGCAGCAGCGCAGTCATCTCGTCGTCGGTGAACGCCTTCATCCGTGGTCGCCTCCCCGCCCGATCAGCGCCGCGCGCGCCAGGGTGGCCTGCGCCATCTTGACGTGGGCCGCGTCAACCAGAACACCGTTGACGCCCACCGCGCCCAGACCCTTCTGCTCGCCTTCGCGGTAGGCCGCGACGTTGCGCTCGGCGAGTGCGATCTCCTCGTCGGTCGGCGCGTAAACCCGGTTGGCGACGTCGATCTGACTCGGATGGATTGCCCACTTGCCGGTGTAGCCCATCAGCGCGGCCCGTCGCGCGTCGCGCTCGTAGCCCGCCAAGTTGCCGTAGTCGGGGTACGGCGCGTCGATCGCGTCGATGCCGGCGATGCGGGCCGCGACGATCACCTTGTTGCGGGCGTAGCCCCAGAAGTCGCCAGGATATTCGCCGAGCGGGTCGAAGTTGGTGTCCACCCGCGCACCCTGAGACAGCGAGAAGTCGCCGACACCGAAGATCAGGGCGTCCAGTCGCGGGCTTGCGGTGGCGATCTCCTCGGCGTTGGCCAGTCCCTCGACCTCTTCGATGAGCACCTCGAGTCGAATCTGGCCCGACAAGCCGAGCTTGGCCTCCAGCTGGGTGAGCAGCACGTCGACCCACCAAACATCGCGTGCCCGAAGCGCTTTGGGAATGATGATGGTGTCGAGGTTCTCCCGTGCGCCGGTGACGACTTCAATGATGTCGTCGTGGCACCACTGGGTGTCCAGGCCGTTGATCCGGATCGCCCGAACCGTGCGACCCCAGTCGAGTTCGTTGAGGCCCGTGATCGCTTTGCCGCGGGCCGCCACCTTGTGGGCGGGCGCCGTGGCGTCTTCTAGGTCGAGGAAGACCAGATCGGCCTGAGATGCGGCGGCTTTGGCGAACATGTGGTCATTGGCCGCCGGCACCGCCAGTTCCGAGCGGCGCAACAGCGAGGTCATCTACCGGCTCCTCTCACAGCACACCCCGACTATGCAGGTCGTCGATGTCGCCGCCGGCCAGCCCGAGCAGCTCGCCGTACACCTCGGCGTTGTGTTCACCGATCCGCGGGCCCAGGTGCTGCACGCGACCGGTCGCAGCGGAGAAGCGGGGCACCGGAGCCTGAACGGTCATCGCGCCCAGTTCGTCGTCGCCGATCTTGACGAAGACTTCACGGTGCGAAAGCTGCTCGTCGGCAACCAGATCGGTGATGTCATAGACCGGTGCGGCGGCCACCTCGGCGGCGTCGAAGATGTCCATTGCCTCGGCCAGCGTCTTGGTGGCCACCCAGTCGGCGACCACCTGGTCCACCTCGCGGGCCCGCGCCAGCCGGCGCTGCGGATCGGAGAAGTCGGCGTCGTCGACCAGGTCGGCGCGCCCGATCGCGCGAAACACCCTGAGCGCCAACTGTGGTGAGCTGCCCGACATCGCCAGCCAGCGATCGTCGGCGGTGCGGTAGGTGTTGCGCGGCGCCGAGATGTCCCAGCGGTTGCCCGCCCTGGTCGGCACCAGGCCCAGCTGGTCGTAGCCCAGCAGTGTCTGCTCCAGCAGCCGCGCCAGCGGGTCGATCAGGTTGATGTCGATCAACTGCCCTGGGGCGCCGTGCACGTCGCGGTGGTAAAGCGCCATCATCACCGCGTAGGCGGCGTTGAGCGACGCCACCCCATCGGCAAGCATGAACGGCGGCAACGTCGGCGGCGCGCCGGCCTCGCCGGTGATGTTGGCGAACCCACTCATCGCCTCGCCCAGCGTGCCGAATCCGGGCCGCTCACTTTTCGGCCCGGTCAGCCCGTAGCCGGTGATGTGCAGCATCACGACCTTGTCGTTGACGGCACGCAGCGCCGGGTAGTCCAGGCCCCATTTGCGCAGGGTGGCCGGCCGGGTGTTGACGATCACCACGTCGGCGTGTTCGACCAGCTGCCGCAGCAGTGCCTGGCCTTCGGCCATGCGCAGGTTGAGGGTGACAGATCTCTTGTTGCGTGACAACGACTTCCACATCAAGCCGACGCCGTCCACCTGGTTTCCCCAGGTACGGATCGGGTCGCCGCCGTCGGGTTGCTCGATCTTGATGACGTCGGCGCCGAACTCGCCGAGATACGTGGCCGCCAGTGGCGCGGCGGCCAGCGTCGCTACGTCGAGAACCCGGATACCCTCGAGCATCATGCTGTGACAGGCACCCCGGCTGGCCGTTGCAAACCGAGGTGATCGCGCAATGTCGACCCGGTGTAGGAGTCGCGAAACAGCCCGCGGTGCTGCAGTTCCGGGATCACCATCCGCACCACATCCTCGAATGCACCGGGCAGATGCGTTGCGGCCAAGACGAATCCGTCGCAGGCACCACCATGGAACCATTCCTCCATCTGATCGGCGACCTGCTTTCCGGTGCCGACGAAGCGCGGGCCCTGCAGCAGGGTGGCGCGGTGGCCGGCGAGGTCACGCAAGGTGATCTTGTCACCGATGTGGGCGCGCAGGTTCTGCACCAGGCCGCGGATGCCTGATACCGACTCGATGAGCTCGTCGGTGATCGGATCGTCGAGGTCGTGTTTGGCGAAGTCGTAGTTCATCAGCTCTGAGAGTAGGGTCAGCGACGCCATCGGGTGCACGAGGTCGTTCAGGAAGACCCGCTCCCGCTCTTTGGCGTGATCTTCACTCTCGCCGACGACGGCGTAGGCCATCGGGCAGAGCTTGACCGACTCCGGGTCACGGCCCGCGGCGCCGATGCGCTCCTTCTGGTCGGCGTAGTGATTGCGCGCCACCTCGATGCCCGGGTCGCCGGTGAAGATCAAATCCGCCCAGCGCGAAGCGAATTCACGACCTCGACCTGACGATCCGGCCTGGATCAGTACCGGCCGCCCCTGTGGGGTGCGCGGCACGGTCAGCGGCCCGCGCACCGAGAAGAACTCGCCATTGTGGTGCAACTCGTGCACCTTGTCCGGATCCGCGTAGATGCCGTTGACCCGGTCGTGCAGGATCGCGCCGTCCTCCCAGGTATCCCACAACCCGACGGTGGCTTCGAGGAACTCCTCGGCGCGGTCGTAGCGGGCGTCGTGACCCAGATGCGTTTCCAGCCCGAAGTTTTGGGCCTCGCTGTCGTTGACCGAGGTGACGATGTTCCAGGCCGCCCGGCCGCGGGACAGGTGATCAAGGGTGGCGAAGGTCCGCGCGATGTGGAACGGCGTGTAGTACGTGGTGGAACCGGTCGCGCCCAGGCCGATGTGCGACGTCGCCTGCGCGAGCACACCCAACACGATGGACAAATCCAGCTTCACCGGCCGCGCGCCGTATTTGACGGCATCGGCGACCGAGCCGCCGTAGATGCCCGGCATGGCGAGCCGATCGTCGAAGAACATCAGGTCGAAACAACCTTCTTCGAGTTGCCTGCCGATCTTGGCGTAGTACGAGGCGTCGAGGTAACCGTGCTCGGTGGCGGGGTGACGCCACGAGCCCGCGTATACCGAGGTGCTGCCGGCTTGCATGAAAGCGACGAGGGCCATCTGTCGTGAA